>JAUNNT010000037.1 GCA_030531305.1 Akkermansia sp. | reverse complement strand
GGTTTTCAATATGAATGAACACCCGTTTTTGGAGGATACGCTGGATGTGGCGTGGTCTCTCCCGAAGGCCCCGGCGTAGCCTTGGCGAAGATGGACACGCATTTGGTCGCACCAATCATTGCATACCAATCCTGCCTTTCCCCGAATTCTGCTTGATATCATATAATGACATCATGTTACTTAAGAAGCGGTCTTTGCGTGTATGAGAGCGCGAGTTTCAGGTTTTGCCCACACCTGAATACTCGTGATGTATAAAAATCGATTCAATCTAGCTTCCGGAATTGGTTCGTAGCCGCCCTCTTGGAGCGTATCCAGCGTGTTCGGCGAAGGATCTTGCTGTTTCCCATAAGTTGCAATTACAACGAAATCGACAGCACCCTTTCTGATGCAGTTTTCCCTATGTTCGTAGCACTTTTCTGATACTCCAGGTAACCCCATCCACATTCGCGTACCGGGAAGTGATTCCGCTTTCCTTCCGAGCAGAATATCTGGGCAATCATAGTATACAATACTGGGCTCAGGAACGTTCGCCAACATTTCCTGTATTTCCGCTATCTTGATACTCTCTGCTTTCGCCCTTCCCCAGCCCAAGGCCCCCACGCAGTGGCCATTTATCAACAGCACCAACAAGGTGAATACGGCAATTCCCTTTATCGCCAGCCTGCGTTCCAACCAGCCTTTCGCGAAAACAGCGCGGGCAAAATCAATGCAGAGGAAAATAGCCATCGGCACCATCATGATGTAGTAATAGGACCATGGCCCTGCAAAGCAGCTTATATAAGTGATAATAAACAGGGGTAATAGCCTCCTCATCAATTGATTTTGCAGCAGGTCCCCTTTCCTTATAAGTGCTGTATACAGCGCATATAGCATAACAACACAAGCGAAACATGACGCAGGCGCGACGACCCGCTGGATATGATGGTATGCGGTCTGTAAAAAGTGCCCGGAAGCTAGGTTGCCGGCATTCGCATTCAAATTCAGTATGAAATAGGAGTATACAAAGTCTCCCCACAAGCCGTAATATGAAAAATATAAAATAAAGGGAAGGCATACTATTGCGCCACCTTCCATGCCCCGCAAAGCAAAGCCCCGCACATCATTTAGGCGGCCCCGTTGCAGCATGACAAACACGGCAATGGCGATAATTGCTACATAGGGCAAGACAAAATTGAATTTCAGCCAGAAGGCGGCTGCCGAGCCACAGCCCACCCACCATGCCAAGCGAAAGCAGTATCTACGCGTTGGATCCTTAAGAAAGGCTGTCAGGCAATACAAGGACCATGATAAGGGGAAGACTAAAAGATGTTCCGGTTGCGCCCCCCAAGCCGCAGTTAGACGGGAGAAAAGCGCACATGCCGCGAAGGCAACTGCCGCAGCCGCCGCAATGCGGTTCAGGCCAAATAGTTCCGCGGTTCGGTAGAAAGCAATCAAAGTGCCCCATGTTGCAAGCACGTACAGAAGAAAGATGCCTTCGCAGCGGGTTGGGGTGAGGAGGTATCCAATGGTGTAGATGATGAACAGCAGGGGTCCTTTGACGTCAACGAAATCTCTGTACGGCAACAATCCATGCGCAATAGCGCAGCCCTCGGCATAAAAACAGTCTGGGTCCATAGCTCCCTCTGGGATGAAAAAAGGAGAAAAGGCATTGCAGAACAAATTAATAATGAGAGCAGCGAACAAACACCAAACAGCCACGCGCCAGGAAGCCCCATGACAAACGTCACGCAGCAAGCAAAGCTGTTTATCTGAATTAAACATGCGGTGCCGAGAAAATGTTTTTGAAGAAATAGAATAGCAGGCAATTCCTTGCATTCTTCAGGGCCTTGGGCGAAACACGCGGGGAGGGAGCGGTGTAATGGATGGGCACCTCAATCCAGTTGCGGTGGCGGCAGAGGTAGCGCAGCTCAGTTTGGTAGAAATGCGCCTTGCTCCTCAGCGGGTAGGCCAGTATCTTCTCCATCACTTCATAGCTGAACGTCTCGTAGCCGCTGGTCACGTCCTTCATGGGGCAACCCAGCAGCACGCGCGCCAGAAGCGAGCCGAACTTGGACAGGAAGCGGCGGCTGAATGGAGAGCCCACCATGGAGCCGCCGTTGATGTAGCGGGAGCCGAACGCGCACTCGTTGCCTTCCGTCATGGCCCGCACGAAGGCGGGGATGACGCGCGGGTCGTGCGAGCCGCCGCCGTCCATTTCCAGGATGAAGTCCGGGTGCTCCTTCATGGCCTCCCGGAAGCCGCGCAGGTAGGCGTCCACCACGTTGCGGTTCTCGGGCGCCCACACGTAGCGGAAGCGGGCGTCCTCCCTCCCCAGGGCCTCGCAGAGCTCGGGCGTGCGGTCCTTGCTGGCGTTGTCCACCACCAGGTACACCGTCACGTTAGGAAAGTCGGAGAGAGCCTTCTTGAGCGGAGTGATGAAACTGTCGAAGTCCCGCTCCTCGTTGGCCATGGGAATGCAGATGGCAAAGTGCGCGTTGTTGTCCATGTTATACCGGGAGTGCTGTTTTCTTGAAGACGTAGAGTTTCATCATGGCGAAACTGGCCATGGCTGCAATGAACATGCCGCCCAGGAGGGCCGGGGGATAGGATGCGCCCGTGCTGAAGCGCATGAGCTCCTCCGTCATGCTCATGTCGTTGGTGATGATGTACCACTTGAAGTAGAGGATGATGAGCTGCTGCAGCAGCCACGTCGAGCTCAGGAGCACGCATGCCGCCACCAGTTGGCTGACGATGAATTTGGCGGCGGAGCTGACAACGGGAACATCGGCCTTGACACGGAAGCTCCAGATGCGGTTGCCGATGTAGGAGACGAGCCAGCCGCCGGTGTAGCCCAGCAGGGTGGACAATATCGTGCGCCCGGGAAGGATGTGGTAGTAGAACATCCACGAGATGGCCCCGTGCACCGCAGAGGCTGAGACACCCACGATGAGGAACTTTGCCAGAGCCGAGTAGCGGTAGATGAGGGATACGAGGGCGTTCATTGCATTTCCGGGGAGTTGAACAGGTCCAGTGCGGCGCCGATGGCCGCGTCCTGGTTGTAGTACTGCCACTCGGCAAAGCGGCCCAGCAGGTGGAAACCGTGGGGGCGCAGCGCCGCTTTGAGCCCATCGATGATGCCCTTGGTGGAACCGGTTTGGACGGGATAGGTGCATTC
This sequence comes from Akkermansia sp., assembly GCA_030531305.1. Taxonomy (GTDB): domain Bacteria; phylum Verrucomicrobiota; class Verrucomicrobiia; order Verrucomicrobiales; family Akkermansiaceae; genus Akkermansia. The sequence continues at coordinate 23,618 of JAUNNT010000037.1, read as the reverse complement.
TTCCCAATGGTGGGCGATGTAGGCGGGATGGAAGGGGATGCGGGCCAGCTGTTGCTCGATTTCATCGCGGCTCATCTTGCGGGAGAATTCAACCGTTGCCGTGGAGCGCTCCCGGTTGTCGTTGTACGGTGAGAAGTTTCCCGTGCAGATGATGCGGTGGGATTCATGCGCGTTGCCGGGCATGTAGATCCAGCTGTAGGGGTTCTTGTCTATCGCGCAAAGGACGGATGTTGTGCCGTGGTATTCCAGTTGCTTCACGGCCTCAGCGTGGCTGGACAAGTTGCACTCGCCGCACACCGTTTCGGGAAGCCTGCGCGCGTTGCCTGTGTAAATGACGCGGTCGAACGCCTCGCCCTCAACAAGCCATTTCCCGCCGCGGCGCTCCATGCACGCCACCTCTGCGTTGCAGCGCACGTCCAGCCCCTCCGCCAGCACGTCCACCGGGAACTGGGAGCCCCCGTGAAGCGGGTACCAGAACGAGCTGTGCACCATTTTCATCTCCCCCTCGCGGCTGATGTTCGCCTCCATGATCTCCGGCACCGTCGGCATGGGCAGCTTCCCTTCCAGCCACGCCAGCGGGACATCCGTGAGGGAGCGCCCCCATATCTTCCGGTTGTAGGGCGCGAAATACTCGTTGTAGAGGGTCATGCCGAACCGGTGGCGCAGGAATTCATCGAAATTGGACGATTCCTTGTAGCCTCCCCGTTGTATCTCCATCAAATCTGCAATGACGGCATGCCGCATGTCCGCCGGCATCTGGTAGAGGTGGTTCTCTATGGGGTAGTCCACATTCGTTCCGTCGGCAAGGGATACAACCGCATGCCGGATTGCCTTGTGGAAATCGCGCTCCCTGTCGAAGTGCTTCCAGAACCACTCCAGCACGTCCGCGCGGCGGGAGTTGAACACGTGTCCGCCCACTCGGTGGTACAACACTCCGTCCACCACTTCGCATTTGACGAGCCCGCCAACGCGAGACGCTTTCTCAAAGACGACAACATCGCACCCGCGCTCTGACAACATGCGCGCGGCGGAAAGACCGGAAACTCCGGCTCCTATTACTGCGATTTTCATCTCGAGTTCTCCTACGCCTCAAAAAGCAGGCAAAAGTATACCCATTGCTAATGGGTGTTTGATGGCCTATTTCATCAACAAATTCAATTGTTACCAAGTCATGAAGTAAGGCGACATCCGCATAAGGGTTCCGCTCACGGGCATGCCTGAACCCTTGTGCCAGTAAGCTGGATTTTTTTTGAAAAAAGGCTTGACTACCCATTAGCAAAGCGAGAACACAATGAACACGGAAAACACAGAAACGTCCGACTACGCTGGGTGCTATGCACCTGAGCTTCGTCGTGACAGGGAGCGTGCAGCGCTAGAGGTGCTGCGGTCAACAGGAGTGGATGTGCTGGAGGCTGCTTTGGTGGCCAAGGAGGCACTGGAGTGCGGGCGGGGACGGGTTAGGCGCGCGCGGGAGTGCGTGCGGCTGGGGGCGGAGGAAATGCGGAAGCGGGAGAAGACCGTCACGTTCCGCAAGGCGGTGGAGATGGCATTGGAGGAGCGGGAGAAGAAGAACAGGCGGGCTCGGACGGTGACGGATTTCCGCTACTACTGCAAGAGGCTGATGGTGCGGAATCCCGGGCTGTCGGAGCGGCGGATGCGGAGCATCACGTCGGATGACTGCCGCGCTTATTTGCAGACGGCGTATGGGGAGAGTCCATCCCAGTACCGCAAGGCGCGGGCGATATTGAGCGGGGTGTTTTCCACGGCGATACGGCATGATTGGTGCGACTCCAACCCGGTGTCGCGGGTGGAGGTGCCGGATGTGGTGGAAAAGCCAATAGAGCCGCTGACGATTGAGGAAGTGGAGCGTTTGGAGGCGGCGGCGCAGATGCCGGAACATCAGGATATGCAGCTGTCGCTGCACCTGATGCTCTACTGCGGCATACGTCCCACCGAGGTGAGCCGGATTGATCCCGAACGCGACATCGACTGGCAGAACCAGCGCGTGGTGGTGCGTCCCACCACGAGCAAGACGGGTGGCGGGCGCGTGGTGCCGCTGCGCAAGGCGGATGCCATCACCGTGCGCACGATTCCGCACCGTTGGATCCACCGCTGGCGCGCCCTGCGCAAGGCGGCGGGGTGGGGCAAGGAAACAGCCCACCCCTGGCGGCAGGATGTTTGCCGGCATACCTTCGCCACGTACCATGCCGCGCGTTTCAGGAATTTTGCGGCATTGCAGATGGAAATGGGGCACCGCGATTCCAGTCTGCTGCATACGCGGTACGTGTACGCGGGGAACGGTACCGAAGCCACCGCGCTGCGGTACTTCCGCGTCTAATTTTGGATTGGGGATTTAGGATTTGGGATTTAGGATGTACAAAGTTCGCGCGCCGTGCGGCGCGGAGTAACGTGTGTGGCGTGATGCGCACGCAGGGTGTCCTTGACGGGGTGCGGGGGGGCTGGTAAGATGGTTTTCAATATGAATGAACACCCGTTTTTGGAGGATACGCTGGATGTGGCGTGGAGTCGGTTGACGCCGGAGAGGGCGCGCGTGGACATCCGCCTGGCCATTGAACATGCCAAGGCCGCCGTGGAGGAGGTTTGCAACGTGACCGAGCCCACTTATGAAAACACGTTTGCGGCGCTGGAGGGCGCGGGGGCGGAGCTGATGCGCGGCTGGCTGCGCTTGAACCACCTGCGCTCGGTGATGGATTCCCCCGCCATCCGCGAGGTCATCACGGAGCTGATGCCGGAGGTGGTGATGTACTCCACCAGCGTGTCGCTCAACCCGCGCCTGTACGCCGTGCTCAAGAAGGCGTCCGGGCAGCCGTGGGTGGATGCCCTCTCCCCCGTGAAGCAGCGCTTCATCAGCGAGACCATGGCCGACTTCCGCGAGAGCGGCGCCGAGCTGGACGACGAGAGCAAGCAGCGTTTCGCCGAGCTCAACACCGAGCTGGCGCAGGCCTCCCAGCAGTTCGGCGAGAAGGTGCTGGATGCCACCAACGCGTGGGAGTATGTGACCGCGGACGCCGCGGAGCTGGCGGGCCTGCCGGAGTCCGCGCGCGAGAACGCCCGCCACGACGCCCTGGCCAAGGGCTACGGCACAGAGGCCGCGCCGCAGTGGCGCTTCACCCTGCAGTTCACCTCCGTGCAGCCCGTGCTCACCTTCGCCGACAACGCCGCGCTGCGCGAGCGCGTGTGGCGCGCCAAGAACGCAATCGGCACCGGGGAGTACGACACCGCGCCGCTCATCCAGCGCATCCTGGAGCTGCGCGCGGAAAAGGCGCAGATGCTGGGCTACGCCTGCTGCGCGGACTACGTGACGAGCCGCCGCATGGCGGGCAGCGGCCCCAACGCGCTGCGCTTCATCGACGGCCTGCACGACGACGTGAAGGACGCCTTTGTGGCGGAGCAGGAGGCCATCCGCAAGTTCGCGGAAGAGCAGACCGGGCAAGGCATCCCCGTGATGAATCCGTGGGACATCGCCTACTGGAGCGAGAAGCGCCGCAAGGCCCTGTACGACTTCGATACGGAAAGCCTGCGCCCGTACTACTCCATGCAGAACGTGCTGGAGGGTATGTTCTCCATCTACGCCGGGCTGTACGGCATCCGCTTCACGCAGAAGCCCACCGTGTGCCTGAAAGACGGCGAGACCGCCGCGCCCGGCCAGGTGGAGGTGTGGCACCCGGAGGTGCTGTTCTTCGAGGTGCACGACGAGGAGACCGGCGAGCACCTGGGCTCGTTCTACACGGATTGGCATCCGCGCGACTCCAAGCGCGCCGGCGCGTGGATGGAGGCGCTCTCCACCGGGCTGCCGCCGCAGGACGGCCACCCGCGCATCCCGCACCTGGCCTTCATGTGCGGCAACCTCAGCAAGCCCGTGGGCGACAAGCCCGCGCTGCTCACCCACATGGAGGTGGAGACCGTGTTCCACGAGTTCGGCCACCTGATGCACCAAATCCTCAGCAACGTGGAGGTGCGCTCGCTGGGCGGCTGCAACACCGCCTGGGACTTCGTGGAGCTGCCCAGCCAGATCAACGAGAACTGGACCTGGGAGGCCGAGGCCATCGACCGCTACGCCCGCCACTGGGAAACCGGCCAGCTCATGCCTGCCGAGCTCAAGGAGAAGATGCTCGCCGCCCGCAACTACGGCGCCGCCACCTTCTTCATGCGCCAGCTCTGCTTCGGCAAGCTGGACCTGGAGCTCCACACCAACACCGAGCGCTACCTCGGCGCCGATTTGGAGGAATCCGACCGCGAAATCCTGGCGGACTACCGCGTGCCCACCACAGAGGTGGGTTACACCATGCTGCGCGCCTTCTCCCACATCTTCGACGGCGGGTACGAGGCCGGGTACTACTCCTACAAGTGGGCGGAAATGCTGGAGGCCGACGCCTTCTCGCGTTTCGCCAGGGAGGGCATCTTCAACCCGGAAACCGGGCGGGATTTCCGCCGCTGCATCCTCTCGCAGGGCAACTCCCAGCCCGCGGCGGACCTGTTCCGCGCGTTCATGCACCGCGACCCCGACAGCTCCGCCCTGCTGAAACGCTGCGGCATCAGATAACCCCCGCGCACCATGGAAGACATACCAGAGTTCGCCACCGTGGAATCCGTGTACGTGCGCGGGCGCAACTGCCTGCTGCTGCGCGCGGATTTCTCCCCGCTCTTTGTGGACTACTACCTGCACCTGCAGAGGCACGGCCTGCGCAACGAGCAGCAGGAGGACTTCACCCTCAAGCAGATGCTCGCCTTCTTCACCCTCCACCTCACCGCCCGCCCCTGGCAGGAATACCACGCCTGGACCTTCAACGTCCGCTCCCCGCGCCTCGCCAACTACTTCGTCTCCGGCGCCGCAACCGATGAATCCGTCGTCGGCCGCGCCTTCCGCGACAACGTGCGCGAGCCGGAGCGCGATATGCTCTACGCCCAAATCATCCGCCAGGGCAGGGAGCCGCAGACCTCCGTCATCACCCTGGAGGGCACGCGCGTGGAGGACTGGGTGGAATGCTTCTACCGCCAGAGCGAGCAGCGCGCCGCACGCGCCTTCGACCTCGGCAACGACCGGTACGCCCTGCTCACCGCCCAGCCGGACGCCGACCACGACTGGCTCACCGAGCTGACCGCGCAGCAGGTCGCCGCCATCGCGGACACGGAGGACACCAAGCGCCTGGAGACCCGCCGCTTCCAATTCCGCTGCGGCTGCACCATAGAGAAGCTGCTGCCCGTCATCAAGAGCCTGAAAAAGGACTTCGCGGACGAGCTCTCCGAGCAGGGCTACATAGAGGCCTCCTGCCCCCGCTGCGGCGCCGCCTACAAGGTGACCGCCGACATGGTGAAATAGGGCGCGCTGGACTTAAAATTGTCAATCGTCAATTGTCAATTGTAAATGGCATGGGATTCACAACCTGCTTGCCAAGCAAGGCGTGCATGGCGTATAATTCCGGCATGATCCGCAAGACCTGGATATGCACGCTGTTGGCGGCGGCGGTTGCCGCGCCCGCCTTTTCGCTGGATTGGGTGACCGATTTCGATGCCGCCAAGGCGCAGGCCGCCAAGGAGGGCAAGGCCGTCCTGGTGGACTTCACCGGGTCGGACTGGTGTGGCTTCTGCATCAAGCTCAAGAAGGAGGTTTTCGACTCCCCTGAGTTCGACGCCTACGCCAAGGACAAGTTCGTGTGCCTGGAAATCGACATCCCGCAGGGCGACAAGATTTCCGAGGAGCAGAAGAAAATCAACGAGGAGCTCAGCGAGCAGTACAACGTGGACGGCTTCCCGTCCATCTTTGTGATGACCCCGCAGGGCTACGTGGTGGGAGGCTTCTGCGGTTTCCGCGCCATGCCGGAGGTGCAGAAGGCGCTGGATGCCGGCCTCGCCAACGCCAAGACCATCGCGGATGCCGAAAAGCAGGGCAACGATGCGCAAGTGGACGCCATGTTCAAGGTGTGGAAGGGGCTGGGCGACGAGCTGGCAGGATCCGCCCAACAGCTGCGCGACGACCTGGTGAAGCTCGACGTCAACGACCGCTGCGGCCTGCGCGCCCGGAAGCAGGCGGAGGAGGAAATCCGCGACCTGCAGAAGCAGCTGCAGGACTGCGTGCAGGAGGCCGGCTCCAAGGGGCTCAAAGATGCCCTGGCCCTGCTGGAATCCAAGCAGGGTTCCCTCATGGAGCAAAACCGCCACGCCGCCATCCAAATCAAGACGAGCATGATGTTCCTGCTCTGCGAGACCCAGGAGGATTTGAACCGCATGCGCGATACCCTCGTGGTCGAGCTCAAGGCCTTGGACCCCGCCAAGTACGATGCGGAGCAGATTGAGCAGGACATCCAGCGCATCACCCAGATTGCCAAGGACGGCCAGCAGGCCCTCGACTACGCCAAGGGCAGCCGCGAATCCCTGGACGAGCGCGCGGAGGCCGCCAAGGCCGCCGAAAGGGAGGCTGCCGAGGAAGCCCGGCTCCAGTCGGAGGGTGCCTCCAAGCTGGAATGGGGCACGGACCTTGCCGCCGCCAAGGAGCAGGCCGCCAAGGAGAACAAACCCATCCTGCTGCTGTTCACGGGTTCCGACTGGTGCGGTGCCTGCATCGCCCTGCACAAGGAGGTGTTTGATAAGGTGCGTTTTGCCGCCTATGCGCGCGACAAGTTCATTCCCGTGGAAATCGACTGCCCGTACGGCAACAAGATGAGCGAGGAGCAGAGGAAGGCCAACCACGACCTCGCGGAGAAGATGCACGTGGAGGGCTTCCCCTCCGTGCTCGTCCTCACCCCGCAGGGTACCGTGGCGGGCGGCTTCGTGGGCAGCCAGGACTTCGCCGGCGTGCAGGAGGACCTCGACATTGCGCTCAAGAACGTCAAGACCATCGCCGATGCCGGGAAGCTGGCGCCGGAAGCCCGGGCCAAGGCCCTGGCCGAGCTCTACCGCAGCCTGGACGAGGACGTGCTCCCCATGGCAGCCGGGCTGGAGGAGGAAATCGCCAAGCTCGACCCCGAGGACAAGACCGGCCTGCGCCACGAACGCGAGCTGAAAGCCAAACGCGCACAGCTGAAGGAACACGTCATGTCCCTCTTGATGCAGAAGGGTGCAACCGCCGCCATCCCGGAATTCATCCGGTTTTGCGACACGGAGCTCGCCACCGCAACCGATGACGACTACAAGCTCTGCCTCATCGAAGCCAAGACCACCTTCCTCTTCGTCGGCGCGCAAACCAAGGAGGATATCGCCAAGATGCGCGAAACCCTCGCCGCCGACCTGCAGAAGGTGGACCAATCCAAGGCCAACGCCGAACATTACGCCGACGTGAAAGCCTGTCCCTTCGAAACCGATGAAGAGGGCCTGGAGCTCGCCAGGAAATACCGCGAGGCCCTTGAGCAACTCAACAAGGAGGAGCAGGAGTAGGTGAACGGGCGTTGTTTGCCACCATGCAATGGCCGCCGCGCGCACGCGCAAAATGGAGATTGAACGCGCGGGGCGGGCGTGGTAGAATACGCACACGCATGGACCTGCAGGAGCTCAGAGACGAAATCAACCGCATTGATGCCGACATCATGGAGCGGCTCAAGGAGCGCACCGCCTGCGTGCACCGCGTGGGTGAAATCAAGCGCGTGACGAATTCTCCCGTGTTCTCGCCGGAGCGCGAGAGCGTGCTGATGGCGCGGCTGATGGAGCTGAACGCGGGCGTGCTGCCGGAGAAGGGAGTGGAGGCCATCTGGCGGCAGATTGTGAGCTGCTCGTGCCAGATGGAGGGCGGCATGCGCGTGGGCTACCTGGGCCCGGAGGGCACGTGGAGCCACCAGGCCGCGCTCACCCGCTTCGGGGATTGCGTCACCCTCATCCCGTTCGCCAACTTCGCCAACATTTTCTCCGCCGTGGAGCGCGGCGAGGTGGACTACGGCGTCATCCCCTTCGAGAACAGCACGGACGGCTCCGTCTCCCAGGCCGTGGACCACTTCGCCCACACGGATTTGTACATCTGCGCGCAGATGGAGCAGCCCGTGCAAAACTGCCTGATGAGCAACGCGGCGAGGGAAGACATCAAGGTCATCTACTCCCACCCGCAGGTGCTGGGGCAGTGCCGCAACTGGCTGCTGAAGAATTTTCCCAAAGCGGCGCAGGTGCCCACCGTGTCCACCACGGCGGCGGCGCAGGTGGCCGCGGAGAAGGCGGCGGACGGCGCGGCGGCGCTCGGCTGCCCCGTGGCTGCGGAGTACACCGGGCTGAAGGTGCTGGAGCGCAACATCCAGGACAAGGCCACCAACGCCACCCGCTTCGCCGTCATTGGCCACCAGAAGACGCGCCCCACCGGGAAGGACCGCACCACCATCTGCTTCACCGTGCCGCACGTGGCGGGCGGGCTGGTGGAGGTGCTGCAGCATTTCAAGGCGCACGGCATCAACATCCTGAGCCTGGATTCCCGCCCCACGCGGGATACGCCGTGGGAGTACCTGTTCTACGTGGTGGTGGAGGGGCACGAGGGCGTGAGCCCGCTGGCGGACTGCCTGGCGGAGCTGCGCCGCCAGTGCCCGATGTTCAAGGTGCTGGGCTCCTACCCGGAAAGCTGATTTCACCCTGCCATGTCGTTCACCTACCAACAGGCCGAAAGCGTGCTGCTGCAATCCATCCGCAGCGGGCGCATGCCGCACGCGCTGCTGTTCACCGGCGCGCCGGCGGCGGGCACGCACAAGCTGGTGCTCAAGCTGGCGCGCGAGCTCAACGGCGCGGTGGCGGAGAGCGTGGAGAGCCTGCGCCACACCATGTGCCGCGTGTTGCGCCCCAGCTCCAAGACCCGCCGCATCCTGATTGAGGACGTGCGCGGCATCGAGCCGTTTTTGGCGCTCAAGGCGGAACCGGGCGACACCAAGCTGGTGGTGATGCTGGAGGCGGACCGCATGATGGAGGAAGCCGCCAACGCCTTCCTGAAAACGCTGGAGGAGCCGCCGCCGCAAACCCTCATCATCCTGGTCACGGAGCAGCCCAGCCGCCTGCTCGTTACCATCCTGTCCCGCTGCGTGCGCCTCAACCTGCGGGAAGCCGGCTCGCAGCTCCACCTCAGCGAGGTGCAAAAGCTTTTCCTGCCGGCCATCGCCGCCGCCCTGCGCAATGTGGGCTCGGACGTGGCGGCGCTCGCCCTGCGCGCGGACTTCGTCTCCCTGCTGGCGGAGCGCAAGGAGGTCATCTCCGACCACCTGAACGCCGCCCTCAAGGCGGAGGCCAAGGAGATTGCCGCCGGAACCGACATCAAGGACTGGGAGGCGCGCCAGAAGGACGCCACCGCCGCGCTCATCGAAACGGAATACCTGGCCGAGCGGGAGCAGATGCTGGAGCTGCTCTCCCTGTGCTTCGGCCAGGCGGTGCTGGTGGCCAGCCACGCGCCGGACGTGCAGCCCGTGACCCCGGAAGTGGCGCAGCTGGCGGCCGCGCTGCCCGTGGAGGACCTGCTGCGCCGCATGCGCGTGCTGGAAGCCCTGCGCACCGACCTCAACTTCAACGTATACGACCAGCTCGCGCTGGATGCGCGCCTCGTCGACATCATCGGAACCACCCCCTTATGAACAGCATGACCGGATTCGGAGCGGCAACCGCTCCCCTTGGAAACACCGCCGTCCGCGTGGAAATCGGCGGCGTGAACCGCAAGCAGGCGGAAATCGCCGTTGCCCTCCCCCGCGCCTGGGCGGAGCTGGAAACATCCCTCCGCGAAACCGTCGCCGCCGCCGTCTCCCGCGGCCGCGTCAACGTCAGCATCAGCCTCGCACGCGCCGCAGGAGCACCTGCCCCCCTCACCGTCAACAAGGACAAGCTCTCCGCCTTCAAGAAGTGCATGAACGAGCTCATCGACAGCCTGGATGTGGACACGGTGCCCACGCTGGAGGCCCTGGTGCGCCTCGGCATCATCGGCGAGCAGACGGAATCCGACATCCCCGCGGAGAACGCCGCGGCCGCCCTGCAGCAGGCCCTCCACGCCATCCTCCCCCCGCGCGCGCAGGCGGGAGAGAACATGAAGCGCGACCTGCTGGCGCGCATTCAGACCCTGCGCGGCTACCGCGAGAAGCTGGCGGAGCGCGCCGCGGGCGTACCCGCGCGCTACCGGGAGAACCTGATGAAACGCTTGGAGGAATGCGGGCTGCCGCTGCCGCTGGAGGACGAGCGCCTGGTGAAGGAGATAGCGCTTTTCGCGGACCGCTGCGACGTGACGGAGGAAATGACGCGCCTGTCCTCCCACCTGGACCAGTTCGAGAAAATCTGCGGGCGCGACGAACCCGTGGGCCGCACGCTGGACTTCCTCTGCCAGGAAATCTTCCGCGAGCTCAACACCACCGGCTCCAAGGCCAACGACGCCGTACTCGCACAGCTTGTGGTGGATGCCAAGACCGAGCTGGAGAAGGTTCGCGAACAGGTGCAGAACATCGAATAACACTTTGTCAACCATGCTAGGAACACTGCTCATCGTCTCCGGTCCCTCCGGCTGCGGCAAGACCACCCTCTGCCGCCGCGCGGAAGCGGACGGCCTCACCGCCTACTCCATCTCCTGCACCACGCGTGAACCCCGCCCCGGCGAGCAGGACGGCGTGGACTACCACTTCCTCTCGCAAGCCGATTTCGCAGCCAAGGTGGCCGCAGGGGAATTCCTGGAGCACGCCACCGTGCACGGCAACTCCTACGGAACCCTCCGCTCACACATCGTGGAGCTCCTGGAAGCAGGAAAGAACGTGGTGATGGATATCGACGTGCAGGGCGCGGCCAGCATCCGAGCGTGCGATGACCCCGTCATCCGCCGCGCCTTCGCGGATGTGTACATCTACCTGCCCTCTGCCCAGCTGGAGGCCCGCCTCCGCGGCAGAAAGACCGACGACGAGGCCACCATCCGGCTGCGCCTGCACAATGCCGCGCAGGAAGACGCCCGCATGGGCGAATACGCCTTCGTCCTGGAATCCGGCGACCGCGAGCACGACTACGCCCACTTCACCGCTCTCCTCCGCGCCCTCTCCATGCGTCGCCAGCTCCGCTGAAACAACGTGAATTGAACCAAAGTCGTCCGAAAAACGTGTGAGCAACGGCAAAAAGTCGTCCGAAAAACGTGTGCGCTGACACAAAACTGCTGGGTGCAGGACGGGGCATGTAGCGTGTGCGGCGCGGGGCATCACTTGCGCTTGCCGCGTTCGCGCCACCAGCGCCAGGCGGCGAAAACGTGAAGGGGCAGCAGGCGCGGGACGGCCCAGTCTCGCACCAGGAAATCCGCCTTGCTCTTGTGGATGCGGATGCGGTGGATTTTCTCCGGCAGGGAGGCGCTCCACCAGTTGGCACGCACCTGGGTGCCGTGGAGCTTGCGCATGAGGAAGGATTCCAGGCCCCGGATGTCCTCGTCGGACCAGTCGGTGAACCCCTCATGCCGCGCGCGGTCCACGTCCTCCAGCATGTGGATGTTGGTGAGCTCGCGGAAGGCGGCGTACTTGACCTTGGCGCGCTCCTGGGCAAGGATGCCCTGGTAGTCGTAGCTTTCCTTGCGGCTGAAGATGTTGGTTTCATGGATGCGGTACTTGCAGGCCACCTCACGGCTGCCGCATACGGACCCGGTGAGGTAGGCGCGCACCTCCCAGGCGGGGTCCTGCGCGTAGTGGCCGTCGTCCTCCCAGTCGCGGCAGAGGTTGCCCCACTTCTCATAGAGGGCGCGGCTGAAGGCCATGGAGCAGCCGAAGCCGTTGAGGCGCGGGTTGCAGCCGCGGTGCAGGTAGTTCTTGGCGCGGTCAGCGGCGGAATCCAGCTTGTGCAGCTGCGGGATTTCCTCTCGGTAGTTTTCCACGCAGTACGGCAGGATGCCCAAATCCGGGTTCTCGTCGCTGAACTTCTGCGCGCACATCACAATCATGAGCAGATCCGGGTGCTCCGCGGCAATGCGCGCGGTCTTGGTGCAGCGGTCCGGGTACTGGATGTCGTCGCCGTCCACCATCACAATCCAGGGGTGCTTGGCGGCGGCCCAGCCGGTGTCGGTGGAGGCGGCCACGCCCTTGTTCTTGTCGTGGTGCAGCACGGTGACATCCCACCCCTGCGCGTACTCGGCGAGAGTTTGGTCTATCACGGCGGCTGTGCCATCCGTGGAGGCGTCGTCCACAATGACAAGCTGCATGGGTCCCGTGTAGTCCTGCTGCAGGCAGGAGAGGATGGCCTCCTTTATGTACTTCTCCACGTTGTAGCAGGTCATGACCATGCTGATTGGGAGCATTCCTGTATCTGCGTGTTCGTTCATGAGCGTATCTGGGATTCGAATTGGCGGAACTGGATGGCCTCCAGCAGGTCATCCGCGGTGGGGGTGTCGTGCGCTGCCAAATCCGCTATGGTGCGGGCGACGCGCAGGATGCGGTCGAACGCGCGTGCGGAGAGGCCGAACTGGTTGACGGCCTGGGTGAGCAAATCCTGCTGCTGCGGGGAGAGCGGGCAGAACTTGCGCAGGAGCTTGCCGGAGAGGCGTGCGTTGCAGGTGACGCCGGTTCCGGCGTAGCGTGCGTGCTGGCGCTCGCGGGCGGCGACCACGCGTGCGCGGATGGCGGAGCTGGGCTCGCCGTCCGGCTTGTGGAGCAGGCTGGCCGGGTCCACCGGAGGCACCTCAATCAGCATGTCGAAGCGGTCCAGCAGCGGGCCGGAAATCTTCTTGCGGTAGCGCGCCACGTCGCCGGGGGTGCAGCGGCACGCGTGGCGGGGGTCGCCCAGGTATCCGCAGGGGCAGGGGTTCATGGCGGCCACCAGCATGAACGCGCAGGGGAAATCCATGCTGCCGCTGGCGCGGGAGATGGTGACCATGCCGCTCTCCAGCGGCTGGCGCAGGGTTTCCAGGGTGCGGCGGTTGAACTCCGGCAGCTCGTCCAGGAACAGCACGCCGTGGTGCGCGAGTGAGATTTCGCCGGGGGTGATGTTGGTGCCGCCGCCCATGAGGCCCACGTCCGAGATGGTGTGGTGGGGCGCGCGGAAGGGCCGGCGGCGCAGCAGGCCGCCCGTGCGCGGCAGTAGCCCGCACACGGAATGGATTTTGCTGGCGGAGAGGGATTCCTCATGCGTGAGGGGCGGCAGGATGGTGGGCAGGCGCGAGGCGAGCATGCTCTTGCCGCTGCCGGGGCTGCCGCACATTAAGAGGTTGTGGCCACCCGCGGCGGCTATCTCCATGGCGCGCCGCGCGTACGGCTGGCCCTTGATTTCGTCGAAGTCGATGTCCCGCGGCTCCGCGTCGTCCGCGGCGGGCGGCTCCACGGGGCGGAAGGACTCCCGGTGGCTGAGCACATCCCACGCCATCAGCAGGTTCTCCACCGCATACACCTGGATGCCCTCCACCACGGCGGCCTCCGCCGCGTTCTCCGGGGACACCATCAGGTACTTGCGGCCCGCATCCCGCGCGGCGATGGCCAGCGGCAGCACGCCGCGAACCCCGCGCACCATGCCGTCCAGCGCCAGCTCGCCCACCAGGCACCAATCATCGAGGTGCAGCGGCACCAGGCGGCGGTGCACATCCGGCACGTTCGGGCAGTTCTGCTGGATGGCCATCTCCACGCCCAGCGCAATGGGCAAATCGAACCCGGGGCCCTGCTTCTTGACGTCTGCGGGGGCCAGGTTGACGGTGACGGCCATCTCTCCCGGCTTGAAGAACGAGCTGTTGACCAGGGCGGAGTTGACGCGCTGCACGCTCTCGCGCACGGCGGTGTCCGGCAGGCCGACCACGAGGGTGCGCCCCATCTCCTTGACGGGTTCGGCATCCACCTCCACGCGGACCTCAAGGCCCTCGATTCCCTGGACGGTGGCGGAGTACAGGCGCGTGATCATGGCGGGGTAGGGAAGGGGGTGTTATTTCACAATGACCTTGGAGCCGATGCCCATCTTGCTGTAGACAATCTTGCAGGCCTCCTTGGGCACGCGCACGCAGCCGTGAGACTGGCCGACGCGGTGGACGTTGCCCACGTGCATGCCCACGCCGCCGTTGAAGCGCATCCAGTACGGCATGTCCGCGCCCTCGAAATGCGTTCCGGCGGGCCCTGGCACGCCGGCCACGGCGTTGCCGCGCACAAAGTTGTTGTTGGCGTCCATGTAGGAGCCGTAGGAGTGGGAGCGGTAGAACTCCTTCATCTCGGACACGCGGAAGGTGCCGCGCGGCGTCTCTTTGCCGCCCACGCGGCCGGAGCACACCGGGAAGTCCATGGCCACCTCCCCGTGGATGTACAGGCGGCCGCGCTGCTCCTTGAGCAGCACCACCACGTAGGTGTCCGCGGGCGCGTATTCCTTCAGCGCGGCGCCGCACCAGATGTCGCGGCTGAGCGTGTAATCCGGCTTGGCGATGAAGTCCTCGAAGGAGTAGGCCTTGGTCTGGCTGCGGGAGGCGCGCTCCCACTCGTCCGCGCTGCGGTACTTGTGGCCGGGGCCCATGCCCTTGTGGGAGGTGCAGCACGGCAGCACGGCGAGCGCCAGCAGCGCCGCCAGCGCCGTCATGTGAAATTTCCTGTTCATATCTTGTATCTCTGGATTCGGGATGAAAATTCCTTGGGGAGCACGGCCTCCACAATCACGTCGTTGCCCTCGTATTCGGTGGAGAGCACCTTGCCGTCCCGGTGCATGATGGAGATGATGCGGCTCTCCGCCTGCGGGATGCGGTAGGTGGCGCGCTCCACGCGCCCGGCCAGCACGCCCGCGCACGCGGCAAACAGCGTGTCAAGCCCCTGCTCCCGCACCACGCTCATGGGCAGGCTGGGGCAGTCCACCTTGGCGGCCAGCGCGTCCAGCTGCGCCTCCCGCTGGTCCTCCGGGATGAGGTCCACCTTGTTCCACACCACAATCATGGGCTTGTCGTGCGCGCCCAGGCTCTCCAGCACCTCGCAGGTGGTCTCGTAGTGGCGCAGCGCCTCGCGGTCGCTCGCGTCCACCACCTGAATCAGGAAATCCGCCACCACGGCTTCCTCCAGCGTGGACTTGAACGCCTCCACCAGGCGCGTGGGCAGGTTGCGGATGAAGCCCACCGTGTCCGTGAGCACCAGCGGCTGCCCGTCCGGCAATTCAATCTTGCGGCTGGTGGTGTCCAGCGTGGCGAAAAGGATGTCCTTGGCGAGCACGCCCGCGCCCGTGCTCATGTTCAGCAGGGATGACTTGCCGGCGTTGGTGTAGCCCACGATGGCGGCGGTGGGGATGCCCTGGCGCAGGCGTTCCTTGCGCTGGGTGGCGCGCTGGCGCCGCACGGCCTCCAGCTCGCTGCGGATGGCCTCGATGCGGTCGTGCGCCAAACGGCGGTCCACCTCGATCTGCTTCTCACCCTCGCCGCGGGCGGCCGCGCCGCCGCCCTTGCCGCCGCCGGAGCCTCCGCGCTGGCGGTCCAGGTGCTTCCACATGCCGGCCATGCGCGGCAGTGCGTACTGCATGCGCGCCAGGTCCACCTGCATCACGGCCTCCCGCGTGCGGGCACGCTGGGCGAAGATGTCGAGGATGACCTCCTCCCTGTCCGCCACGGGCACGCCCACGAGCTTCTCCCATTCGCGCTGCTGGGAGGGGCTGAGCAGGTTGTCGAAGATGAGCGCGTCCGCATCCGTCTCCTCCACCCAGGCACGAATTTCCTCGGCCTTGCCGATGCCGCAGATGTACTTGGCCTGGACCTCCCGTGTGAATTCCAGGCGGCTGCCGGCCATGCCGATGCCCAGGTTCTCCACCAGGTTCTCCAGCTCCGCGAGAAGCGCCGCGCGCTCACGGCGCGATTCCCCGGGCATGCCGATGCTCACCAGCAGGGCACGCTCCAGCTTGTCCGGCTTCTCGCGTATCTCGAACGACATCTATCAGTTGAATGAGCGGCTGGTTGTCACGGGCACGTCCCGCAGGTAATCGCTGTGGTTGGCGTGGCAGGGGCATTCCCCGCAGGAGCTGAGCAGTCCCGTTGCCAACACGGCAGCCATCATGAACGCAATCGTTTTCATATCGCGTCTATTGAACCGCAACCCAGCCGCGGAATCAAGCACAAAGTGCGGCGCGGCGGCATGTCGTTTGAGATTGCGGATTTCGGATTTAAGATTTGCGATTAAGGAAATTTCCTTGCAATCGGGTGTGCCTTGCGCTAAGTTAGAAGGCAATCGCATTGCCATGTCAGAAACCTCCCTTCCCCACCACCGTTTCGATGATTGCCTGTGGATACGCTGCGCCAACAGGGGCAGCTTCATCAACAGCCCCACGCTCAAGAGCCTGGCGGAAAGCTACCTGAACGACGGCGGCACCTGCGTGGTGGTGGACCTGGAGGTGTGCCCGGGCGTGGACTCCACGTTCATGGGCACGCTGGCGGCGCTGGCGCGCAAGATGCTGGCGGCGGGCGGCAGGGCCATGGTGGCCTCCCCCACGCAGCGGGCGCGCGCCGCCATGGAGAACCTGGGGCTGGACATGCTCATGGAGATTGACCCGCCGCACCCGTTCTGGGAGAACGATGTGCAGGCGCGCCGCGAGCAGCTGGTGGAGGTGGACGCCGAAGCCGGCGAGACGGAAACCGCGCCGCTCAACGAGGTGGACCGCTCGCGCCATGTGCTGGAGGCCCACCAGACCCTGCGCTCCATGAACGAGAAGAACGACGAGACCTTCGGCTACGTTTGCGAGACCCTGGAGGAGGGACTGAAGCGCAAGGAGCAGGAAAACAAGTGAACCACCCCATGCCCGCCGACAGACAGAGGGCGGCGGCGGCCTACGGCGACCTGCTGCACCGCGTGTTCCCCGCCATGGCGGCGGGGGAGGACACCGAGCCCGCGCCGAAGGTGCCGGAGATGGAGCTGCAGGCGCTGTGGGCGGCGGGCATGCTGGGCGTGGGCGGGGAGACGCGCGGGCACGGCTCCGTGCGCATCTTGGATTTCGGCGAGTGGAACCGCTGCGCCGGACCGGATTTCCTGAACGCGGAGATGGAGCTGGACGGCGTGCGCCAGCGCGGCGACATAGAGCTGGACCCCACCGCGCAGGACTGGGAGCACCACGGCCACGGC
Organism: Akkermansia sp.; assembly: GCA_030531305.1. Lineage (GTDB taxonomy): Bacteria > Verrucomicrobiota > Verrucomicrobiia > Verrucomicrobiales > Akkermansiaceae > Akkermansia. Next base: position 6,654 of record JAUNNT010000037.1, on the reverse strand, counting down.
GCCAACCCCGGCTTCAACAAGGTGATGCTGCACGTGGTGTTCAAGGAGCCGCCGCACGGCTGGTACACGCGCAACTCCCTGCACCGGGAGGTTCCCATCCTCACCATCGAGGAGGACGTGTGGCGGCGCGCCGCAGGCATGCCGCGCCAGGCGGACAACCCCGAGACGGAGCGCTGCCGCGAGCCGCTGCGCCACATGGGCGCGGCGGAGATTGCCGGCCTGCTGCAGGCGGCCGCCGCGCACCGGCTGGAGAACAAGCGCCACCTCTTCCGCGCCAAGGCAGAGCACCTGGGGCCGCGGCAGACGTGGTTTGAGGCCTGGGCGGAAACGCTGGGCTACTCCGCCAACAAGGTGGCCATGCAGATGCTCGCGCGCCGCGCACCGCTCGCGCAGCTCGGCAAACAGGCGGAATCCATCCTCTTCGGCACGGCGGGTTTCCTGGTGCCCGTGCTGCCCGCCCGCACGTCTGCCGATGCCCGTGCGTACCACCGCCGCGTGTGGGATTCCTGGTGGGCGTTGCGTGAGCAATTCGAGCTGGCGGACCCGCACAACCTGCCGTGGGTGCTCTCGCCCGTGCGCCCGCTCAACCACCCGCAGCGCCGCGTGGCCGCGCTCGCGGAAAGCGCCGCGCGCTGGGCGCAGATTGAGCCCAACCTGAACGCCGCGCGCGCCAAGACGCTGGCCAAGGTGCTCGGCGCCATCTCCCACCCGTACTGGGACACCCACTGCACCCTGCCATCCGCCCCTATGCCCCGCAAATCCGCACTCGTCGGCAGGCAGCGCATCACGGACTTCCTCACCAACCACGTCTACGCGCAGGATGATTCACCCGCCGCGTGGGCATCCTACCTCGCCCTGCCCGGCGGCGCCCCCGCATCGCGCATCGCCCGCACCGCGCAACGGCTCTTCGGCGAGCGCGAGGATTTGGCCTCGCTGCTCTCCCTGGGCTACGCGCACCAGGCCCTGCTGCAAATAGAGGCCGACTTCTGCGCGGCGCAGCCCTGCGCGGAATGCCTGTTCCCGCGCCAGCTCTGCCAATGGCGCATGCCCGCCGGCCGCGCCTGACCGCGGGTTCACATGCTCATGCCGCCATCGCAGGCCAGCACCTGCCCGGTGACGTAGCGCGCGGCGTCGGATGCCAGGAAGAGCGCGCACTGGGCCACGTCCTCCGGTTCAGCGATGCAGCCCAGCGGAATGCGGCGCAGGATGTCCTCGCGCACGCTTTCCGGCAGGGAGAGGGTCATTTCCGTGCCGATGAAGCCCGGGGCGATGACGTTCACGGTCACCTTGCGTCCGGCGATTTCCTTGGCAAGCGACTTGGTGAGGCCGATGATGCCGGCCTTGGAGGCGGCGTAGTTGGCTTGCCCGGCGTTGCCGCTCAGCCCCACTACGGAGCTGATGTTGATGATGCGCCCGGCGGGGCTCTTCATCAGCGGGCGCAGGAACGCCTTGCTGCACAGGAACGCGCTTTTCAGGTTGGTGTCCAGCACGGCGTCCCAGTCCTCCTCCTTCATGCGCATCACCAGGCCGTCCCGCGTGATGCCCGCGTTGTTCACCAAGATGTCGATGGACGGATGCGCCTCCAGCACCTGCTGCGCGCAGGCCGCCACGGCCGCGGAGTCCGCCACGTCGCACGCAAGCGCCGTGCAGCTGCCGGGATATTCCGCGTTGATGGAATCCGCCGCCGTCCCGCAGGATTCAGGGTTCCGGGAGATGAGCACCACATGCGCCCCCTCCGCCGCGAACAACCGCGCCACCGCCTGTCCGATGCCGCGTCCCGCGCCCGTCACTACCGCCGTCTTGCCTGCAAGTTTGTCCATGGAAGCGCATTCTACACAAATCGTGCCCCCTTGGCAAGCTATTAGCGCAAAAATTCTTAAACGCACTTTCATTCAACATAGCGTTTTCGCCACTTTGCGCGGCAATTTGCCGCAGGCGGGCGGCGGGAATTGCGGCATAAATGGGGAAAATCAGTTGACAGGAGGTGGGGACATGCCTATAATGCGCGCAGGTGCGTGCCGCGCGGGCGGCATGCTCCCGCGTTGTCGCGGGCGCGCACAGGCGCTTGCGGCGGGGCAGTCAGAACCCGCAGACAAGTTTACAGCCGAATCTCATTCCATGTTCCGTTTCCTCAAGAGACTTGCGCAGATGTTCACGTACGACATCGGCATCGACCTTGGCACAGCCAACACGCTGGTCTACATCAAGGACCAGGGGATTGTGCTGCGGGAGCCGTCCGTGGTGGCCATGCAGGGCGACCAGGTGATGGCGGTGGGAGAGGAGGCCAAGCGCATGGTGGGCCGCACGCCGGGCAGCGTGGTGGCCATCCGCCCGCTCAAGGAAGGCGTGATTGCCGACTTTGTGGTGGCGCACCAGATGCTCAACTACTTCATCCGCAAGGCGCGCCAGAAGCGCAGCCTGCGCGGGCCGCGCGTGCTTATCGCCCACCCCTCCGGCATCACGGAGGTGGAGCGCCACGCCATTGAAGTTTCCGCCTACAACGCCGGCGCCATCCGGGTGCGCCTGGTGGAGGAGCCCATGGCCGCCGCTCTCGGCGTCGGCCTCCCCGTCTCCGAACCGGTAGGCAACATGATTGTCGACATCGGCGGCGGTACCACCGAGGTCGCCATCATATCCCTTTCAGGCATCGTCTACAGCCAATCTGAAAAGTGCGGCGGCGATGCACTGGATGACTCCATCACCCGCCACATGCTCTCCGCCCACAACCTGCTTGTGGGGCCGCGCACGGCGGAGGAAATCAAGATACGGGTCGGTTCTGCACATCCCCTGCGGCAAGAGCTGCAGATGGAGGTGAAGGGCCGGGACCGGGGTAGCGGTCTCCCCAAGACCGTCACCGTGCGCTCCGAGGAAATCCGAGAAGCGCTCAAGGACAAGTTCGACATCATTCTCAATGCCGTGAGGCAGACGCTGGACCATTGCCCGCCGGAACTGGCGAGCGACCTGTACGACAGGGGCATCGTGGTGGCCGGTGGCGGCGCGCTGATACGCGGCATTGCGGATTTGCTGCATGAGGAAACGCAACTTCCCATCGTGATAGCGGAGGACCCGCTGAGCGCGGTGGCGGAGGGAACCGGCAAGTTCCTGCAGGAATCAGATGCAGTGTTCGATGCGTGCGACTGACCGGCCGCGGCGCCGGGTTCGGCAAGCCCGGCGCAACGGAAGGGGCTCTGCCCGCGCCGGGGTGAAACCCGGTCGGCACCTGAGCCGCCAGGAGTGCGTGCCGCCCCGGCAAGGCGGTATTTGAACTTCCCCACGGTGCAACACCAAACCTAACATATAACCTTGTCAATTATTTCAAAGATGATTAACACAGTGAAAAACCTCTTCGGGTTCGGACAATGCAACCCGATGGAGGGGAACACCATCGTGATCAACGCGGAAAAGCTGGAGCGCCGCGCCGCCCTCCTGGAGGACGGCGTGCTCGAGGAATACAGCATTGAGCGCGAGGGTGAGGACAACATCGTGGGCGGTATCTTCAAGGGCCGTGTCAAGAACATCGAACCCGGCCTCAAGGCCATGTTCGTGGACATCGGCTATGAGAAAAACGCATTCCTCCACTTCTGGGATGCGCTCCCCCTGGCTCTCGACTCCTCGCTGGAGGAAATCCAGAAGGAGGGCCGCCCACGCAAGCAGCAGAAGAAAATCAGCTCCAAGGACATCCCGGACATCTACCCCATCGGCTCCGACATCATGGTGCAGGTCACCAAGGGGCCCATCAGCTCCAAGGGACCGCGCGTGACCACCAACATCTCCCTGGCCGGCCGCTACATCGTGCTCATGCCGTTCACGGACCAGTTCGGCATCTCCCGCAAGATCGACGACCCCAAGGAGCGGCAGCGCCTGCGCCAGATAGTGCAGAAGCTCAACGTGCCGGAGGGCATGGGCATCATCATGCGCACGGTGGCGCAGGGCCAGCGCTTCCGCCACTTCGTGCGGGATCTGGCCATGCTGCTGGAGCAGTGGCGCGGCGTGGAGGAGAAGTTCAACACCCAGAAGACCGCCACCTGCGTCTACCGCGAGCCCGACCTCGTGGAGCGCACCGCGCGAGACTTCCTCACCGACAACGTGGACTACATCGTCTGCGACAACAAGGAGACCACCGAGCGCATGCAGGACATCGCCGGCAAGATTTCCCGCCGCGCCAAGCGCCGCATCCAGTACCTGCCCACCACCCTGCCCATCTTCGAGGAGCTGGGCGTGGAGAAGCAGATTAAGGAGGCCTTCCAGCGCCAGGTGCTCCTGCCCTGCGGCGGATACCTGGTGATTGACGAAACGGAGGCCCTTATCGCCATCGATATCAACACCGGCCGCAACAAGGGCAACAAGGACCTGGACAAGACCATCCTGGAAACCAACCTGGAATCCGCACGCGAGATTGCTCGCCAGCTCCGCCTCCGCAACATTGGCGGCCTGGTGGTGGTGGATTTCATCGATATGCGCCACCGCAAGGACCAGATGGCCGTCTACAAGGCCATGAAGGACGCCCTGAAGCGCGACAAGGCCAAGACCCAAGTGATGCAGATCACGCCCATCGGCCTGATGGAGATGACGCGCCAGCGCATCAACGAGTCCCTGCTGGACTTTGTGAACGACCACTGCCCGTACTGCCACGGCCGCGGCCGCATCAAGAGCGTCATGACCATGAGCGTGGAGATCCAGCGCCAGCTCAAATCCACCATCCAGCGCTTCCACGAGAAGGTGGGGGACATGCTCGTGGTGGTCAACAGCGATGTGCTCTCCCGCTTCAAGAACGAGGACTCCAAGCTCTTGGTGGAGTTGGAGCGCCAGTGCGCGGGACGCCTCATCTTCCGCAGCGATCCCTCCATCCACCGAGAGGCCTTCGCCATTGTGGACCCCCGCAACAACAAGGCGCTCTACAAGGTCAACATGTGATTGGGCGGCCAGCCCGCGAAGATTGTCAAGGCCCGTTCGGCTCATGCCGGACGGGCTTTCTTTCACGCTGCGCGCGGAGCCCCGCATAATTGTTATTGAACCTGTTCGCGGGGGCGCGCGTCACTCATGCGTAGGCAATCCCCATGCGCTTATGAACAACAAGAACATCACCAGGTACACGTACGAGAGCACGGATTTCCAGGGCTGGCGCGTCAGCATCCAGCGCCGCGGCAGAATCATCACCCGCTACTTCTCCGACCTCCAGTGCGGCTCCGAGGAGGAGGCCCACAGACAGGCCCTGGAGTACCGCGACCACATTTTCTCCCAGATGGCGGCCAACCGCAACAACCTGGAGGAATTCATGGACCAAGAGCTGGAGAACGTCCAGCAGCTCCTGCGCGAGAAGGAGCGCGGCTACTCCGCCGGGCTCTGAAGCTGCGGCGCCAGCGCGTCCGCCAGCTCCGCGCAGTCGAAGAACCCCTCGCGCTCCAGGCGGTTGAACTCCCGCGCCAGGCGCTCCATCGCATCCACCATGCGCGTCTTCGCGTCCGGCGTGTTGTCGATGTAGCTCCAGAGCGCGGCCTCGCCCGCCCCGCGCATCGCCGCCAGCTTCTCCAGACAGTCGCGCAGCTCCGGCACCAGCGCCTCCGCGGATGCCTTGTCCACCACGCGCGCCAGCAGCGCCGTCTCCGCGCCAAGGGCTTCCTCCAGCGCGCGGCATGCCTGCTGCGGCGTCTCCGCCGCGGAACACACGCACGCACATGCGCCAATCAATAGTGGCCAAGCCCTCATACGCCGCCCATCATACCCCCTGCGCCGCACGCTGTCAAGGCGGCAGGGCAGGGGGAATTGGGAATTGTTTGTTGGCATGCCTTGTGTGTACACACATGGCGCCGTTGGTGCGTGCGGGGATTGACATTGGTGGCGGGGGCGTGTAGACTTTGCGGCGGTTATGAAATCCGCGCTGCTGTCCATCGGTCTTGTGATGGCGCTGGCCTTTGCCGGCGCGCCCGCGTATTCCCAGAACACCGCAAAGCCCGCGGCCGCCGCCAAGGAGGCCAAGCCCGGCAGCGTGGTGGCGGAGGCCGTGAAGGACATCCCCTTCATCACCGACAAGAAGCCCAACCCCAAGGCCAAATTCTACGTGTACCTCATGTCCGCCAGCTGGTGCGCCGCCTGCAACGTGGAGATGCCACACGTGGTGGAGGAATACAGGGAGATGGCCAAGAAGAGGGTGGAGATCATCTACGTGAACGGCGACCACACGCCGGAGGCCGCCATCGCCTTCATGAAGAAGTACAAGGCGGATTTCCCCTGCATCCTCACCTCCTCCCCGGATGCCGCCAAGCTCCCCGGCTATTCCCTCCACTCCAATTTCCCCTGGGCCATTGTGGTGAACGACAAGGGGGAGGTGCTGGACAGCGCACGCGCCGACAAGGTTTTCAACAACTGGCACAAGACCACCGGCATCCGCGCTCCCAAAAAGCGGAAATAACCCCGCGCGCCCCTTGGCGCACGGACTCTATAACGGCCCACATGTGTCCCGCCGCGGGTTTGCACCCGAGGCTTGATGAAGGGTACCACCCCACATTCGCGGGGTGATATTCGCCGCGTCTGCGGCGCGACGACAGGTCCCGCGGGAGCTAGATAGCCGGGTAAAGTAAAGGCCGCCGAACTTTCGCTCGGCGGCCTTTGTTAGCCCTGGCGGCTATCTACTCTCGCGGGACCTGTCGTCCGACT
>JAUNNT010000036.1 GCA_030531305.1 Akkermansia sp. | reverse complement strand
TATAGTGCCATTTATAGTGCCATCCAAAACAATCTGAAGCACAGAATGTTGATTTTATAGGCATTGTAATTTATTTTATAGTGCCATTTATAGTGCCACTTCCTGTATTGCCGGAATCTTTCTGCCGGGCTCGCCCGCAAAGTTTACATCATTTTTACATGACATACAATCTCTTGATGTTTTTAGTGCAATTATTAGTGCAATTGCAATATGTTTAATTCCTACAGTCCAATTTACAGTCCAAAATAGGTTGTCGTTTTTGCGGATGAATTCCCTTTAACAATTCCATTTGCATCATATTACGAAGTCTGTTTTACAGTCCAATCTACAGTCCAAAATCACATATTAAATTTCACAATCCATATCCCGTCCTTGTCTGTACCATGACGTTCTAGCAGGCCTTTCTCCTTTAGCGTGGCAAGCTCTACAGAGAGGGTGCTTCTATGCACGCCCAAAGGACTGCACATGTCTGCGTAGGTTGCTTCAGGATTGCCACGGAGGTAATCCAGAATCTTCTGCTGGCGTTCTGTGAGCTGAGGCGCGGGAATCTCTGGCGTGGGCACGGCGGGCATATCCTCTGCGTTGAAGGAAACCGTGACAAAGAAGCCGGAAAGACTGTACTCCGGTGAGGGGTTGCCGTACTGGGTGCATTCGCGGCAGATTTTCTCAATGCCGCGGCCCCAGGACTCCACAAACCCGGCGCGGAAGAAGGTACCGGCGAGCAGCGGATTCAGGGGATTGGAGACGTGCTTGGACAGCAGGGTTTCCGCAGTCCAGTCCGGCGGGAGCTGGGCCTTGTTGGAAATTTCCAGCCTGTTCTCGTACACGCGGATCTGGATGGGGATGTTGGACGAGTAATCGGAGTGGATGAGCGCGTTGTAGAGGGCCTCACGCACAGCCTCGCGCGGGAAGGGATAGCGCTCCACGCGGACGACGCCCTCGTAGGTGATGGGGGCGCGCAGATACTTGGTGTAGATGAGGTCTATCACACGCTCGGCCTGCATGATGAGCGAGCCGTGCACCTCGTCCTGGTACAGGATGTCGGCATCGTTGGCGAAGAAGCCTATCTTGACCCACGCACCGGCGAACCAACGCTCCGGGGTGCGGTGGAAGAGCAGGATGGCGGCGCGCTTGAGCCTGCCGTCGTCGTCCACCAGGTTGAGCCTCTGAAGCAGCTCGGCGCGGGGCAGCGCGGCATCCTCCGGGGTGATGCGGCGGTTGCGCAGGGCAAGCGTGCGGAAGGAGCGGAAGCTCTCCTCGTCCAAATCGGCGAGGTCCACGCGGTCCAGGGTGATATCCTCCCAGCGGAAACCCGTCTTGCGGGTCAGGAAGGAATTGAGCGCGTTCCCGGTGAGCAGCTGGCAGGTGCTGCCGCTGCGGTAGTAGTACCTGCCGTCGCAGCAGACGGGGCAGGATGCGGGCGCGACCGCGATTTCAAGGTAGGTGACGCCGTTTTTCTCGCGGGTGTTGACATCCACCACAATGCCGAGCTTGCTGAGCACCTTGTTGGGCAGATCCTCCGTGAGCTTCTTGCATGCCTTCTCCGTGATGCCGACCACGCCGCCCGTGTTGTCGATGCCGATGAACAGGGAACCGCCCTGCGCATTGGCGAAGGCGCAAATCTCCTGGAGGCAATCGTCCTTCCACGATTCCTTCCATTCGATGCACTGGTTCTCGGCGGGCTGCATGGGGAGGGGGGCTACATGTTCTTGTAGGCGATATCGCTTCTGCGCTGGGAGCCGGGGAAGTCCACCTTGGCGGCCTCGGCGTGGGCGGCGGTGCGGGCGGCTTCCAGCGTGGGGCCCTGCGCCACGATGGCGAGGACGCGGCCTCCGGCGGTCACCCAGCCATCCGCGGTCTTCTTGGTGCCGCAATGGAACACGCGGGCGGCGCATTCATTCAGCCCGCTGATGAGATCTCCGCTGTGGGAGGATGCGGGATACCCGGCGGAGGCCAGGATGCAGCACACACTCCAGTCGTCTGCGAAATCGATGAGGCCCGGTTGGAAGTTGCCCTTGGCGCCCTCCAGGCAGAAGGTGGCCAAGTCCCCGCGCAGCAGGGGCATCACGGCCTCGCACTCGGGGTCGCCGAAGCGGCAGTTGTACTCAATAACCTTGGGCCCCTGCGGCGTGAGCATGAGCCCGAAGTACAGGAATCCGCGGTACGGCAGGCCGTCCTGCTGAAGACCCTTCACAGTGGGGGCCACGATGGTTTCCTCAATCTGCTTGAGCACCTCCGCGGACACGAGTTGGCGGGAGGCGACGGCGCCCATGCCGCCGGTGTTCGGGCCCGCGTCGCCATCTTGGAGGCGCTTGTAGTCGCGCGCCGGGCAGAGGATGAGGTACTTGTCGTCGCAGATGGCGCCGAAGATGGAGATTTCCGGGCCGGTGAGGAATTCCTCCACCAGCATGCGACCCTCGCCGAATCGCTTGTCGATGAACACCTCCTTCAAAAAGGCCTCGGCGGATACAGCGTCGGGGCAGACGGCCACGCCCTTACCGGCGGCCAGGCCGTCGAACTTCAGCACGGTGGGGTACTGCCCGCCGATGGCGGCCACGGCCTCGTCGTACCCGGCGACGGCCTTGGCCATGCCGGTGGGGATGCGGTGGCGCAGCAGGAACTCCTTGGCGAACTCCTTGGAGGCCTCCAGCTGGGCGCTCTCCTTGCGCGGTCCCCAGCAGGGGATGCCGAGCGCGGCGCAGCGGTTGGCGATTCCCTCCCCCTTCACCAGGCAGCTCTCCTCACCCGCCACGCAGAGGTCAACCTTGTTGTCGGCCATCCACTGCAGCAGCTCGTCGAACCCCTTGGCGGGGATGATGCTCGCGGTGCGCGCAATGGCATCGCTGCCGGGGTGGCAGTAGAGTTCCGGTTTGCAGGGGCTGGCGGCCAGCGTTTCTACCAGGGCTTGCTCACGCCCTCCTTTTCCAATTACGGCGATTTTCATGCTACCGCCATTCTAACACGCCCCACGCGGATTGCAAGTAAGTTCGCCAACGCTCCGACAAACGCGTACACGGAAAAGCCCGTCCGGCATTCCGCCAAACGGGCTTCCCAAATAGTACTCGTCAATTCATCAGGCTCCACCCGCGTTGGCCATGTTCTGGAATTCCTTGGGCAGGAAGTTCTTGAAGCGGCCCTTGTCGATGGCTTTCATGTAGGCCTCGCGCGGGGAGACGATGCCCTGCTGGAGCTTCTGCCAGATGGCGTCGTCCATGAACTGCATGCCGAGCTGCTTGCCGCCGATGATGACGTCCGCCAGCTTCTGCGTGGCGCCCTCGCGGATGATGGCGCCCACGGCGGGCGTGGCGAACAGAATCTCGTTCACGGCGCAGCGGCCCGGCTTGTCGCAACGCTTCATCAGCAGCTGCGCCACCACGCCGCGCAGCGAGCCCGCCAGCATCGTGCGTGCCTGCGCCTGCTGCTCCGCCGGGAACACGTCGATGATACGGTCGATGGTCTTGCGGGCGTTGTTGGTGTGCAGGGTGCCGAACACCAGCAGGCCCGTCTCCGCCGCCGTCAGCGCCAGCGAAATGGTTTCCAGGTCGCGCATCTCACCCACCAGCACGATGTCCGAGTCCTCGCGCAGGGATGCGCGCAGGCCGTCCGCGAAGGACGGGCAGTTGGAGGGCACCTCTCGCTGGGTGATGATGCTCTTCTTGGACTTGTGGACGAATTCGATGGGTTCCTCGATGGTGACGACGTGGCGGTTGAAGTTGGTGTTGATGTAGTCGATGAGCGCCGCCAGCGTGGTGGACTTGCCGGAGCCGGTGGGGCCTGTGACGAGCACAAGTCCGGCGCGCATCTCCGCGAAGCGCTTCACCACGGAGGGGATGTTCAGCTGCTCCAGCGTCATGATGTCCGTGGGAATGAGGCGGAACACGCAGCAGTAGCCGCGCTGCTGCTTCATGTAGTTGCAGCGGAAGCGGGAGTGCTCGTCCATCTCGTAGGCGAAGTCGGCGTCGCCCTCGTTCACGTACTGCTCCCAGAGCTTGGGGTTGATGATGGGCTGCATGAGCTCCACCATGTCCTCGTGCGTCAGGATGTGGTCCTCAATCGGCGAGATGTCGCCGTGCACGCGCACCTTGGGCGGCTGGCCCTCGGAGAGGTGGAGGTCGGACCCGCCCATTTCCACGAGCGTGCGGAAGTACTTGTCAATCTTGTTGTCCATATCGGTGAAAGGTTGGTTGGTTGTTCACAGCGCGGGTTATGCCTCCGGGATTCCGGTGAGGGTGCTTTCCGGGTGCTCTTTGAGGAAGCGCTCCATGATGACCTTGTCGGTGGCGCGGGCGTCGCATTCCTCGGCGGAGATGATGTTGCGCAGGTAGAGGTCCTGCAGCGCGTCGTCCATCAGGCGCATGCCCTGGGCCTTGCCGGTCTGGATGAGGCCGGGGATCATGAAGGTCTTGCCCTCGCGGATGCAGTTGGCCACGGCGGCGGTGTTCACCAGCATCTCCAGGGCCATCACGCGGCCGGAGCCGTCCTTCTTGGGGATGAGCTGCTGGGAGAGGATGCCGCGCAGGGATTCCGAGAGCATGATGCGGATGTGCTCGCGCTCCTCCACGGGGAAGGCGTCCAGGATTCGGTCCACCGTTCGCGCGGCGGAGCCGGTGTGCAGGGTGCCGAGCACCAGGTGGCCCGTTTCTGCCGCGGTGAGCGCCAGCGAGATGGTTTCCAGGTTGCGCATTTCACCCACCATGATGATGTCGGGGTCTTCGCGCAATGCGGCGCGCAGAGCGCGGCCGAAGGATTCCGTGTGCTTGTGCACCTCTCGCTGGTTCACCTGGCACGTCGCCGGGTCGAACAGGAACTCGATGGGGTCCTCCAGCGTGATGATGTGGTCCTTGCGGTCCGAGTTGATGAAGTCGATGATGGCGGCCAGCGAGGTGGACTTGCCGGAGCCCACGGAACCCGTCACCAGGATGATGCCGTTCGTGAAGCGCGTCAGCGGCACCACGTACTCCTCCGGCAGGTTGATCTGCTTCATGCTCTTCACCTTCGTGTTGATGATGCGGAAGCAGAGGTCGAAGCCCAGGCGCTGCGACACCACGGACGCGCGGTAGCGGGCGTAGGCGTTCTGGTACGCGAAATCCACGTCGCCCGTGTCGTCCAGGCGCTTGCGCTCCTTGTCCGTCAGGAAGCTGTCCACCAGGGCCACCGTGTCCTCGCGGGTGAGGTACGGCGCGTCCTGCCACATGGACTGCAGGTTGCCGTAGCGGCGCCAGGTGGGCGGATAGCACGTGGGCAGGTGCACATCGGAGCAGTCCGCGTTCACACCCTGGTTCAGGTAGTCGTCCACACGCAGGGAAAGCAGCACCACCAGGTAGCCACCCTCCTGCTTGTAGAGGTAGGCGTGGTACTTGCCGGTGGGGGCCTCCTTGATGAAGTCCACCGCGCCGGCCTCCTCCAGGGTGGCGCGTTCCGCCTCCGTGGTGCAGCCCTTCACCAGGGCCTCCATGGTCTCCGCGCCCATCACCTCCGCGTCCGGCGCCACGGGCGCGTACGCCGGAGCCTGCATCAGGTACGGCTGCAACCCGGTTCCCAGATACACGGAAGGGCTTGCCTGCTCAGCCGCCAGGCTCAGGTACGCTTCCACATTATCGTAGATATAGGATGTCTCGCTCATTGGTCGTTCCCTACACCCTAACACATTTTCCCCGCCTTTGCGAGATAAAAATCATACGCCCTCAAAAGAATTTTGAATCATTGCCATCCCATAAAATGCGGCACTCCGTCAGATTTTAGGGATGGACGGAGCACCCCCCACCCATACGGGACGGGGCAAACTCAAATTGAGGCGCGCCATGCGGCGCGGGGTGGTTCACACGGCGTCGTTGATTTGGTCGATCATCTGGCGGAGGCGGGCGAAGTTCCGCATGGCGAAGGTGAATCGGACGCGAGGGAGGCAACCGAGGAGGGGGTCGGGGTCGGCGGAATCGTTTTCCTGCTGTGCGAGGTCGCTCTTCTCGATGATGTCGGCGAAGTCGTGGCGGCACCAGTCGAGGTTGTCCTCCGAGAGCGTGGAGTTCATGCGGATGACGATTTGCGGGCCGTCGTAGTAGTAGGAATGGAAGCGGCTGTAGAAGTGTGCGATGTGCTGGTAGGCCTCCTCCGCGCTGGTGCTGTGGTGGAGCAGGCACTTGTCCTCCTTGGAGATGAGCCCGGCATCCTCCAGCTCTGTGATGACGAAATGCGCCCAGCGGCGCCAGAAGGTTTCCTCCGGGGTGTCCAGCAGGACGATGGGGAAGATGGTGCTTTTCCCGGTCTGGATGAGGGTGATGCACTCGTAGATTTCATCCATGGTGCCGAACCCGCCGGGGAATGCGACGAGGGCGTCGCTCTGCTTGATGAGGTTGAGCTTTCTGGTGAAGAAGTAGAGGAAGCTCATGAGGTGCCCGCTGTCCTTGATGGCGGGGTTGGCCTCCTGCTCGTAGGGGAGGGTGATGTTGAGGCCGAAGGAGTGCTCGCCGGTGGCGCCCTCGTTGCAGGCCTGCATGATGCCGGGGCCGCCGCCGGTGATGACCATGAACCCGTTGTCCGCGCAGAGCTTGGCGAAGTCGTACGCGAGCTTGTACTGCGGGTCGCCGGCGGGGATGCGCGCGGAGCCGAAGCAGGTGACCTTGCGAATGTCGCGGTACGGCAGGAACAGTTTCTCCGCGTTGTACATCTCGTCCAGCGTGCTGTTCATGATGTCCAGGTCATGCCCCTCCAGGTTGCTTTGCGCGGCGTTCATGACGGAGGCGAGCATCTGGAGCACGATGTCGGGGTCGTGCTCTCCGCAGAAGCGGCGCGAGAGGTCGTACAGGTTGGCATCCAGCACGGGGTTGCCGGTCTTGACGGGTATTTCCGTGCTGGCGTGTGATTCTGCCCTGCTGTTGATATCGCGCGCGGCGAGCCTGGGTGTCTGTTCCATACCCTACACTATGCACCGCGCGCGGCGCTTTGTCACGCAAAAAACATCTCGCGCCACCTGACAGGGGGGGGATCAGATGGCGGAGATGGGAAGCGCGATGTTGTCGAACCCGAGCGGCTGCGGCTTGGGGATGTTGCAGATGATGACGCCGCCGCCGAGCTTGAGGCGCCCGGTGGGAATGTGGCGCACGGCCGCGAGGTCGTCCAGCGAGGGTGTGCCGCTCAACTTCACCTCGATGGGGTAGAGACGACCGTTCTCCTCCAGCAGCATGTCAACCTCGTGCCCCGCCTTGTCGCGGAAGTAGCTGATGCGGCAGGTGCGCCCGCAGTTGGCGTACCCTCGCAGCAGCTGGCTGAACACCCAGCTCTCCACGATGTGGCCGACCAGCGGGCTGTTCTTCAGGTGCGCGGCCGAGGTGATGCCCGCCAGCCAGGCGCACAGGCCGGAGTCCATGAAGTGCATCTTGGGCGTCTTCACCAAGCGCTTGGTGGAGTTGGTGCAGTACGGGTGCAGCATGGTGATGATGCCGGAGGTCTCCAGGATGGATATCCAGCGCTTCGCCGTGCTCGGTGACAGCTCCGCAGCCTGCGCCACCTTCGCGTAGGAGAGCTGCTCTCCCGTGCGGAGGGCCAGGATGCGCATCAGCTGCAGGAACGCACCCTTGTCGCCCACTTGCGTGAGCGCGCTCACATCCCGCTCCAGGTAGCTGTTCACGTACGACTCGAAAAACACGTCCGACGGCATGCCGGGGTCGTTCACCATCTCCGGGTAGCCTCCGCGCACGATGCGCTCGAAGAGCTCGTCCGTGGTGCAGGCGCGCATGCCCGACGCCGCAGACGCCGGATTGGTCGGGTCCAGGTAGCTTGCCTTGCCGCCCTTGCCGCAGCTCTCCCTCTGCGAGAGAGAGTAGAGCTCCAGCACCGCTATGCGGCCCGCCAGGCTCTCCGACAGACCCTGCATCAGGTGGAACCTCTGCGAGCCCGTCAGCCAGTACATGCCGTTGCGGCGGTTCTCGTCCACCACCGCCTTGATGGAGCGCATCAGCGCGGGCGCGTATTGGATTTCATCAATGCACAGCGGCGTGCCGTATGCCCTCAAAAAGCCCTCCGGGTCATTCTCCGCCATGCGGGCCGTCGCCACGCTGTCCAGCGACACGTAGCGCATCCCCTTGGGCATGATGCGGCGCAAGAGCGTGGACTTGCCCACTTGGCGCGCACCCGTGAGCAACACGCACGGAAAATGCTCCGACACCATCTTCACCGTGTCGGTCATCGTTCGCTTCAAGTAGTCTGCCTTCTTTGCTTTTGCCTTTGCTTTCATGGCTACCCCTCTCATACCACTCTCCCCCTGCCCCGTCAAGTGGAAATTTGTAAAATCCGCCATATTATGACGCTTTTTCTGTTATACTCTGGCGGCGTTTCCGCCACTCTATGGCGGCAAATCCACCACGCCGTGGTGGATTTGTCCGCTTTTCTACAGCCAGCAAAACGCCTGCAAACCCAGCCGCCATGCGGCTTGCATGCGTTTTTACGCAAATTCTCGCTGAACAACTTTTGCAAAACAGTGAATTTTTACCCCAACATCACCCGCGCAAAAAATATCATCCTATCCGTTTCCGCAGAAACACAAATCCGCAAGTTTTCTCCGCCCCAATGCACCGCCATTTCCACCACCCCATAACGGCAAATCCACCACACCGTGGCGGATTTGGCCATTATTCCCAAATAGTACCTAGTACATAGTAAATCCTCCTGCGAGTCGCTAGTCAGCACCCGCCTAAACATCCATGGCGTTCTGGTCGTCGAGGATGCCGGATTTCTCCAGGTAGTAGTCGTACCCGCCGGCGTAGGGAGTGATGGTTCCCTGGTTGATGTGGAGGGTCTTTTGGGCGAGGGCGCGGATGAAATGGACATCGTGGGAGATGAAGACGAGCGTGCCCTCGTAGCGGATGAGCGCCTGGGAGAGGGCCTCCACGCTCATGAGATCCAGGTGGGTGGTCGGCTCGTCCATGAGCAGGAGGTTGGGCGGGTTGACGAGGAACTTCACCAGGCTGAGGCGCGACTTCTCTCCGCCGGAAAGCACCTCCACGCGCTTTTCCACATCCAGCCTTCGGAAAAGGAACGAGCCGAGAATGCCGCGGGCCTCCTCCTCGCGCAGCTCGGGGTCGGCCTTCATGATTTCCTCCAGCACAGTGAAGTTGGGCGTAAGGTTTTCCGAGCGCATCTGGGAGAAGTAGCCGATGCGGGTGGTGGTGCCCACCGTGCGCTTGCCCTCGTCGATGGGAATGACGCCCGCCAGGATTTTCAGCAGGGTGGACTTGCCCGCGCCGTTGGGGCCGACCAGCACGATGCGGTCGCCGCGCTCGATGAGGAGGTCCAGGTTCTTGTAGATGCGCTTGTCGCCGTAGCTCTGGCCGACCTTCTCCAGCTCGATGACGCGCTGCATGCTGCGCGGCGGCTGGGGGAAGATGAACTTGAAAACCTTTCTCGACTGCTTGGGCTTTTCGATGACCTGCATCTTCTCCAGCTGCTTGACGCGGCTCTGCACCTGCGCGGCCTTGGAGGCGACGGAGCGGAAGCGGTCGACGAATGCCTCGATGTGCGCAATCTCTCGCTGCTGGTTGCGCCAGGCGGCGAGCTGCAGCTGATAGCGCTGCTCCTTGAGCTCCAGGAAGCGCGTGTAGTTGCCGGAATAGCGCACCAGCTGGGCGTTCTCGATGTCGTACACCGTCTCCACCAGCGAATCCATGAAATCGCGGTCGTGCGATATCATGAAGATGGCGCCGGGATAGTTGCCCAGGTAGCGCTGGAACCACAGCAGGCTCAGCAAATCCAGGTGGTTGGTCGGCTCGTCCAGCATCAGCAGGTCCGGCTCCGCCACCAGCAGCTGCGCCAGGTGCGCGCGCATCACCCAGCCGCCGCTCATCTCGCGCGCCGGGCGGTGGAAATCCTCGTCCTTGAAGGCCAGACCCTTGAGGATGCGCTTGGCCTTGGGTTCCAGCTGGTACCCGTTGGCGGCGATGAAGGTGTCCATGGCGTGGGCGTAGGCGTCGCTGGTGTTGTCGCCCTTGGCCTCGCATTCCTGGAGGGTGCGGATGGCCTTGCCCATCTCCGGGGTGATGCTCATGGCAATCTCCAGCACGGTGCGGTCGGAGGGGTCGCCCGCCTCCTGCGGCAGGTAGCCCACCACCGCGTAGTCGTCCATCACAATGTCGCCCTCGTCCGGCGAGTCCTCACCCAGAATCATGCGGAAGAGCGTGGACTTTCCGGCGCCGTTGGGACCCACCAGCGCGATGCGCTCTCCCCAGTTCACGGTGATTTCCGTATTGGCGAAGAGCGTGCGCCCGGAGTGGGCCTTGGTGAGCTTTTTGATGGTCAGCATGGGTTTGAATATCAGGTTTATTGCGGAGTGCCGCCTGCGAGCGCGGTCACCATGCGGACGAGCCCGTGCACCACCTCGCCGAACTGCTTGTAGTCCAGCTTGTCCGCCGTGTCGCTCGTCTCGTGGTAGTCGTCGCAGCGCATGTATGCGGTGTCCGTGATGGCGAAGGACGGGATGCCCTCCTTCATGTACGACCAGTCGTCGGACCACGCAATGCCGCGGGTGAGGTAGCCGAAGGTGACGGCGCGCACGGGGAAGCGGCTGACGGATGCGAACTTCTTGGCGCAATCGTGGGCGTAGCGCTTGCCGGTGAGCGTGCTCATGAAGGCCACGTAGTCGCAGCGGTCCAGGATGCCCACCAGGCTGCCTGCGAGCTTGCTGTTGCGCTTCTTGTTGCTGCGCGGGGAGTAGACGCCCAACGTCTCCGGGGACATCATGCCGGCGATGTTCTCCCTGCCCAGCTCCTTCACAATCTTGCGGGCGTGCTGGCGGGAGCCCATCCAGTCGCTCTGGAAGAAGGGCGGCTCCTCGTTGGCGTAGGCCACGAAGATGATGCCGTTGCGCGTGGGGATATCCTTCAACGCGCGGGCGAGCGTGAGCACGGTGGCGATGCCGCTGCCGTTGTCGTTCGCGCCGGGCGTGCCCGTCTTGCCGGGGATGGCGGGGCCGTGGCAGTGCCAGTTCTTCATGCCGACACGTGTGTCGTAGTGCGCGCCGATGACGAGCCACGGCGCGGCGGGGTCGGTTCCGGGCTTGCGGACCTCCAGGTTGGCCGCGGTCTTGCCGGCGGCACCCGCGAAGCGCCGCTGGGCGGGAATGGTGAAGCATTGCTCGTCCACCGTGTAGCCGGCCTTTTCAAATTCGCCCTTGATGTAGGCGCGGGCGCGCTCGTAGGCGTCCTGGTGGTAGTGGTTGCGCTCACCGATGTCCTCCGCGAGCGCGTGCACATCGCGGCGCAGCTGCTGCTCCACTGCGGAGGTATCGGGGATTTCCCCGCTGCCGGTGGGTTGGTAAAGCTGGGTGCAGGACACCAGGCTCAGCATGGCAGCCGCGGTGGAGAGAAGCCTTTTCATGCCCGCCATCCTAGCACCCGCGCCCGTTTTCATCAAGGCGATACTCTGCCATGAACGCCCTGCGCGGCTCCAACTTCCGCTAGGCTTCCAGCGCCCTTTGCATGGCGGCGGTGTCGGGCAGGGAGCCGAACCATTTTTCAAAGGCGTAGGCACCCTGCCAAAGGAGCATGGCGCTGCCGTCTGCAGCCTGGCAGCCGCGCTCGCGCGCGGCGGCTTGGAACGGCGTGGGATGGGGCACGATATCGTACACCCATTGGCGCGGGGTGAGCCAGTCTGCAGGAAGGGGCAGCTCGTCGCCCTCGTTCAACCCCAGCGAGGTGGCGTTCACCACCAAATCCGCCTGCTGCACCGCGGCGCGGCGGGCGTCGTCCTCGCCCACGGCCACGGCCTGCACGGCAGCGTAGGGGGAGAGTTTTTGCTCCAGCTCCTGCAGGGCGGGCTTGGGGCGGTTCACCAGCGTGAGGTGTTTGCAGCCCGCGAGGGCGCATTGACACGCGAGCGCGCTGCCGGCACCGCCGCACGCGCCCAGCAGGACGATGCGCAGCTCCGACAGCTCCTGCCCGCACCATTCGCTAATGGCGCGGGCGAACCCGGGGCCGTCTGTGTTCCATCCCACCCAACAGCCGTTGCGCCAGGCCAGGGTGTTGCAGCTGCCGCAGAGGGAGGCCAGCGGGTCGCCGCTGCAATCCGCGGCGGCGAACGCGCGCCGCTTAAACGGCACGGTGACGTTCAGCCCGCAGAACCCCATGCGCTGCAGGGAGGAGAGGGTGCGCTCGAAGGCGTCACCCTCGCGTTCCGCCAGCACGCGCACGTAGGTGCCGGGGATACCGGCGGCGCGCAGCGCGGCAAGCTGCATCTGCGGCGAGCGTGAATGCGCGATGGGGTTGCCCACCACCGCCAGGCGTGCGGCGTAGGGCGCGGTGTCGGCCGCCAGTGCGGCGTCCGCTGTGTAGACTTGTTGCACGTCTCGCGGGATTACTTCTGCGGGATGTCCGCGGAACCGTCCTTGTTCACCAGGGTGACGATGCTGGTCTTGGCGATTTTGATGACGGTGTTGGGGGCAATCTCCAGCTTGACGGCGGCGTCCATCACCTCGCGGATGATGCCGTAGATACCGCCGGCGGTGACGACCTTGTCGCCGACCTTGAGGTTGTTCTGCCGCTCACGGAGCTCCTTCTGCTGCTTCTGCTGCGGGCGGAAGAGGATGAAGTACATGATGACGAAGATGAGGACGATCGAGATGATGCCGCTCATGCCACCGCCCTGCGGGGCGCCGTCTGCCAGGAATAACATGGTGTTCATTGTATATCGTTAGCTTGGTATCGCGAGATGAAGCTGCTCTTGAAAGCAGCGAATTGGCCGGACGCGATGGCGCTTCTCGCTTGCGCCATGAGCCGGAGGTAGAAGTGGAGGTTCTGGAAGGAGAGCAGGCGCAGCGCCAGCATCTCCCCCGCGCGGAAGAAGTGCCGCACCGCCGCGCGGGAGAAGCGGTTCACGTGCGGATGCCCCTCGGGGTCGATGGGCTTGGTGTCGTTCTTCCAGCGCTCGTTCTTGATGTGCATGGGGCCGTCCGGCGTCATGGCGATGCCGTGGCGCGCCAGGCGCGTGGGCATCACGCAGTCGAACATGTCCACCCCGCGCTCAATCATCTCCAGGATTTGCACGGGGGTGCCCAGGCCCATGGCGTAGCGCGCCTTGTCCTGCGGCAGGTGGGGTGTGGTGTTCTCGATGGCGCGCAGCATCTCCTCCTCCGGCTCGCCCACGGAGACGCCGCCGATAGCGTAGCCGTCGAACTCCATGGCGGCAAGCTCCTCCGCGCAGCGTTGGCGGAGGTCTGCGAATACGGAACCCTGCACGATGCCGAAATGCTGCTGCGGCGCGGGACCGCTCATCGGTTGGTGCTCGTCCACCCAGGCCTTGCAGCGCTTGGCCCAGCGCAGCGTGTAGCCCAGGGACTTCTCCGCGTACTTGCGGTCGCACGGGTAGGGCGGGCACTCGTCGAACAGCATGGCGATATCGCTGCCCAGGTTGGCCTGGATCTCCATGCTGCGCTCCGGGGAGAGCATCATGTATGCGCCGTCGATGTGGTTGCAGAAGCGCACGCCCTCCTCCGTGATTTTGCGAAGCTTGGCGAGGCTCCACACCTGGAAGCCGCCGCTGTCCGTGAGCATGGGCTTGTCCCAGCCGGCGAAGGCGTGCAGCCCGCCCAGGTCGCGGATGGACTCGTCGCCGGGGCGCAGGCAGAGGTGGTAGGTGTTGCCCAGGATGATTTGCGCGCCCAGCTCCTCCAGCTCGGCGGGGTGCAGGGTCTTCACCGTGCCCTGCGTGCCCACGGGCATGAAGATGGGCGTCTGCACATCCCCGTGGGGCAGGTGCAGCGTGCCCAGGCGTGCGCCGGAGGGGTCGGTGCTGTGCAAATCAAACGACATGGCTCTTGGTGAATCTGGCGGCGAAGATGGGTTTGCCCATGGCCTCCCACTGCTTCTGGAAATCGGTCTTGGGATAGAACTCCGCATTCCACTCCGCGCGGGCGAAGAGCGGCGATGCGTCCATCAACCCGCACACCCACTCGAAATATTCCTCGTGGTCGGTCTTGAAGAGCATCTCGCCGTCCTCCGCAAGCGCGCGGTGCAGCACAGGGATGAAGCTCTCCTGCACCAGGCGGTTCTTGTGGTGCTTCTCCTTGGGCCAGGGATCCGGGAACAAATAATGCAGGCGGCTGATGCTGCCGGGCGCTATCATCCACTCCAGGAAGTAGCGGCTTTCCACGCGCAGCCCGCGCACGTTCGCCAGCCCGCGCTTCTCCGCATCCCGGCACACCTTGCGGATGCGCCCCAGCAGGCGCTCCACACCCAAGAAACGCCGCTCCGGGTAGTGCGCCGCCATCTCCAGCAGGAACCCGCCGTCACCGCATCCCAAATCCACCTCGCACGCCTCCCCCGCGCCGAATATCTGCGGCACGGTGTAGCGCGCAAAGTAGTCCCCTGGTACAAACGCGGTGTCCATCCTTTCCCGCATTCTAACCCGCCGCACGCCCAAAGTAAAGGCGTTTTCAGGTATGCAGGACGGCGAAAGAAACGCCCCCGTCCGCAGAACCGCGGGCGGGGGCGCCTGTTGCAGGAAAGCGGGAAATCAGATGAGGTTGTCGCGCTCCTTGTCCAGGTAGTACTTGTAGGTATCCACCTTGAGCTCGCCGCAGGCGGACTCGTCGCACACGATGATGGCGGCGGGGTGCATCTGCAGCGCGGAGGCAGTCCACTTGTGGGACACGCTGCCGTCGATGATGTGGGCGAGCGCGCGGGACTTGTGGTGGCCGTTGCACACCAGCAGGACCTCCTTGGCGGCCATCACGGTGCCGATGCCGACGGTCAGCGCCTGCTTGGGCACCTTGTTCACGTCGTTGTCGAAGAATCGGCTGTTGGCGATGATGGTGTCGGTGGTCAGGGCCTCGATGTGCGTGGGAGCGGTGAGGGAGGAGCCGGGCTCGTTGAAGGCCAGGTGGCCGTCCGGGCCCACGCCGCCCATGAAGAGGTCGATGCCGCCGGCCTCCACGATGGCCTTCTCGTAGTCCTCGCACTCCTTCTTGAGGTCGGGCGCGTTGCCGTTGAGGATGTGCACGTTCTCCTTCTTGATGTTGATGTGGGAGAAGAAGTTGGTCCACATAAAGGAGTGGTAGGACTCCGGGTGCTCCTCGGGCAGGGCGACGTATTCGTCCATGTTGAAGGTGACGACGTTCTCGAAGGAGAGCTCGCCGGCCTCGTACTTCTTGATGAGGGCCCTGTAGAGGCCGAGGGGTGAAGACCCCGTGGGGCAGCCGAGCTTGAAGGGCTTCTCCGGCGTGGGGTTGGCTTCGATGATACGCTTGGCCACATAGTCTGCGGCCCAGGCGGACAGCTTGTCGTAATCGGGTTCGATGATAACGCGCATGGTGCTAGATGATGGGTTTGTACAGCGTGGATGGCGGGCAAGTGAGCGCCCGCTCCCACGCCCCCAATCTACCAGATTTCCGCCGCCATGTGAAGCATTTTCTTGCGCGCGCCCGGAATGCGTACGGGGAAATGGCTTGACAAATTCGGGGCGTTCCTATACCTTGCGCGCACGCGAAAAATCATTAATCACGCAGAAATGAAAAAAGACATGGACAAGATAGTATACCACTTTGGCGGCGGAAGCGCCGACGGCAACGGGGACATGAAGCCCCTGCTGGGCGGCAAGGGCGCGAACCTGGCGGAAATGGCCCGCATCGGCCTGCCCGTGCCTCCCGGATTCACCATCACCACGGAGGTCTGCACCTACTACTACGACCACGACAAGAGCTACCCGGCGGAGCTGGAGGGCCTGGTGCGCGAGGGAATCGCCCGCATGGAGAAGCTGGTGGGCCACAAGTTCGGCGCCACGGACGAGATGCCGCTGCTGGTTTCCGTGCGCAGCGGCGCCCGCGAATCCATGCCCGGCATGATGGACACGATTTTGAACCTGGGCCTGAACGACGACACGGTGAAGGCCATGGCGGACGCCACGGGCAACCCGCGCTTCGCGTGGGACTGCTACCGCCGCTTCGTGCAGATGTATGGTGATGTGGTGCTGGGCGTGCAGAAGGAGGACGGGGAGGACCTGGAGCCCTTCGAGAGCGTCATCCACGCGGTGAAGACGGAGCGCTACGGCAAGGACATCTCGGACGCCAAGCTCACGGCCGAGGACTGCCAGGAGCTGGTGAAGCGCTTCAAGAAGCTGGTGCTGCTGCGCACCGGGCACGCTTTCCCGGCTGACCCGTGGGAGCAGCTGCAGGGCGCCATCGGCGCGGTGTTCGGCTCCTGGAACAACGAGCGCGCCATCACCTACCGCCAGAAGTACGGCATCCCCGCGGAATGGGGCACCGCCGTCAACGTGCAGTGCATGGTCTTCGGCAACACCTCCAACGAGTCCGGCTCCGGCGTGGCCTTCACCCGCAACCCCGCTATCGGCGCCAACGAGTTCTACGGCGAGTTCCTCATGAACGCGCAGGGCGAGGACGTGGTGGCCGGCGTGCGCACGCCCGACCCCGTCTCCAAGCTCGCGGAGGTCATGCCCTCCGCCTACGAGGAGCTCTGCTCCATCCGCAAGAAGCTGGAGGACCACTTCCGCGACATGCAGGACTTCGAGTTCACCATCCAGGACCGCAAGGTCTACATGCTACAGACCCGCAACGGCAAGCGCACCGGCATCGCCGCCTTCCGCATCGCCTGCGAGATGGAGCGCGAGGGCCTCATCGACTGGAAGACCGCCGTCAAGCGCATCCCCGCGGACCAGGTGGACCAGGTGCTCGCGCCCGTGTTCGACGAGAAGGCGACCGCGGAGGCCCAGGTGATTGCCCACGGCCTGAACGCGGGTCCCGGCGCGGCTTCCGGGCGTTTCTACCTGAACGCCAAGCGGTGCATCGAGGCCACCCAGCGCGGCGAGAAGGTGCTGCTGGTGCGCCTGGAAACCTCCCCGGAAGACCTGCGCGGCATGATTGCCGCGGAAGGCATCCTCACCGCGCGCGGCGGGCTTTCCAGCCACGCCGCCCTGGTGGCCCGCCAGATGGGCAAGGTCTGCGTGTGCGGCGTGCAGGATTTGGAAATCGACTACCAGGCCCACACCATCACCATCGGCGGCAAGGTGTACAACGAGGGCGACTACCTCTCGCTGGACGGCACCGCCGGCCTGGTGTACGCCGGCAAGCTGCCCACCGCGCCCAGCTCCATCATCCAGGTGCTCATCAACAAGACCCGCAAGCCGGAGGACAGCCGCAGCTACCGCAACTTCGCACGCGTGATGGAGTGGTGCGAGAAGGCCACCAAACTGCAGGTGCGCACCAACGCAGACTCCCCGGAGCAGGCCGCCGTGGCCGTCGCCTTCGGCGCCGTCGGCATCGGCCTCTGCCGCACCGAGCACATGTTCTTCAGCGGCAACCGCATCGATTTCATGCGCCGCATGATTCTCTCCGAGCGCATCGACGACCGCAAGGAGGCGGTGGCCAAGCTGCTGCCCTTCCAGAAGAGCGACTTCAAGGGCATCTTCAAGACGCTGGCCGGGCGCCCCGGCACCATCCGCCTGCTGGACCCGCCCCTGCACGAGTTCCTGCCGCAGACCAAGGAGCAGCAGCTAGATTTGGCCCACAAGATGAACATGCCCGTGGAGCTCATCATGCGCCGCGTCTCAGAGCTGCATGAATTCAACCCCATGCTCGGCCACCGCGGCTGCCGCCTCGGTATCGCCTACCCCGAAATCACTGAGATGCAGGCACGCGCCATCTTGGAGGCCGCCATCGAGGTCCAGGAGGAGGACGGCGTGGAGGTCCACCCCGAAATCATGGTGCCCCTCGTCTCCTTCAAGCGCGAGCTCGACCTCCAGAAGGAAATCATCGACCGCGTCGCACAGGAGGTCTTCGCCGCCAAGGGCCGCAGCATCTCCTACAAAGTCGGCACCATGATCGAGATTCCCCGCGCATGCGTCACCGCGGATGAAATCGCCCAGACTGCGGAGTTCTTCTCCTTCGGCACCAACGACCTCACCCAGACCGGCCTCGGCATGAGCCGAGACGACGCCGGCGCCTTCCTCGGCACCTACCAGAACCTGGAAATCATCTCCCGAAACGTCTTCGCCAGCATCGACCAGGGCGGCGTCGGCAAGCTCATGCAAATCGGCGTGGAGAAGGGCCGCAGCACCCGCCCCGGCATGAAGATCGGCATCTGCGGCGAACACGGCGGCGACCCCGCCTCCGTGAAGTTCTGCCACAAGCTCGGCCTCACCTACGTGTCCTGCTCCCCCTACCGCGTGCCCACCGCCCGCATCGCCGCCGCCCAGGCGGCCCTGGAGGAAGAAAAGGCCTAAAGGGGATTTGCCATTTCAACAGCCCGCCAGGCATGAAGCCTGGCGGGCTGTTTATCGACGGGATGCGGTTTACTGTACCACCTGCACGCGCGGGCAGCGCTCGGCGATTCTTTTCGCCAGCCCCTTGTCCCGCGTATACACCCGCAAGGGTGCATCGGCGTGCATGCTGCAGTAGCTCAAGATTTCCTCATCGCCATCGCGGAACATGCCGTGGTGCGGCAGCACTCCCCACTTGTTGCGGGAAATAAGCTGCTGCGCATGCACAACCGCGTAGCGATTCCGTTTACCCTTGAGCAAACCGTACAGCTCCTCACGCACCTTTTGGGGGACAATGAGGACAGCTCCCGATTTTGCCGCAGCCTTCCGGGCCAGGGATATTGGCTTCCTGTTCAAAAGGCTGCAGGCATCCAGAATAAGTAATTTGCTATTTTTCATATTCTAGATTCCTTTGCCCGTCTGCAGAATCTTCCGCAGACAGGCGGTTAAAAAGGATACGGTATCATACCGCACCACTTTCTGTCCTTTCTCTCCCCGGTGTCCGAGGCGGCAACGTGTCAAGAGACATGAGAAAGGCTTCCATTCAAGGAAGAAAGCTTGGTCCAGGATGCGTTTAGCGCACCGCCTCTTGACGCAGGCATTCTATACAGACGCACCCCCCTGTGTCAAGATCTAAAATGGAGCGCATCAGGGTTGACAAATGAGAACCTACTTTGCCGCCGGGGCGGGGAGGTCCAGGAGTTGGACGCCGCGGAGCATGTAGTTGTGCGGGGAGATGAGTTCCGCCTGTTGTGCGGACAGGATGCACTCGCAGAAGGGCTGGGGCGTGTGGTTGTCGTCCGTGTGCACGGGCAGGGTGGTGGGTGCTTCCGTCTCTTCCTCGAAGCAGACGAAATCGCCGGGTTCCACCTCTCCCTTGAAGACCTGCCGCACCCAAACGAACCAGACGGTTCGGCAGTGCGCCACGCGGCCGTGTTCCGTCTGCACCACATGGACGTGACGGTAGAACACGCGGCATTGGGCGCGCATGAGGACGGCGCTTTGGTCCGCCAGGCTTTGCCATTCGGGTGAATCCACGGCAGGCGCGGGTGCGGCGTTCTCCACGCCGATGCGGTCCAGCCGCTCCGCCTGCCCCCACACGGAGCACACGCCGCACAGGGTCATCAGGGCCGCCGCCAGCATTGCCGTCCTAAACGTCTTCATGCCGCCAATATATCACACCCCGCCTGCCCGCCGCAATTCTATTCCTCATTCCCCTTCCCCACCGCCTTACCGCGCTGCAAGCGGCGCGGCTCAGCGGGTGAGCAGGGCGCGCTGCCAGGCCATGAGGGCGGCAAGCCCTGCGTCCTCGTGATTGGAGACGGCCTCCAGCTGGATGCGGGAGGCGATGAGGGCGGGCTCGATGTCCAACTGTTCGGCGATGGCGTCGCGCTTGGCGGTCCAATGCGCCATGTGCATTTCGAAGTGGGGGTCCTGCTCGTGGCGCACGCGCTTGGGGATGCGTGGGTAGTCGTGCTCGTCCATGAGCTGGAAGCGCTCGATGGTCTTGCGGAGGCGGTTGGCGCGCTGGGCGTGCATGCGGCTGCGCGGCTCCACCACGCGGAACTCCTGCAGCGTCTCGCTCCAGCGCAGCAGGTCGTCGTTGCTGCACACCATGAACGCGGGGCGGTCCATCTTGGCGGCCTCGGAGTCGCGCCACGTCCAGAGGGCGCGCAGGGCGGCCAGGCCGCGGCGGTTGAGCTTGCCGGAGCCGCGGATGCGCCAGGGGTCCTCCATGACGGTTTCAAAGCGTTCGCGGCCGTGCTGGAGGTTGCAGGCGCAGCTCTCCAGGAACCAGTCGTGGCGGCCGAGCTCCTTGAGGCGGGCGGTGAGCTTGTCCGCCATCTCCAGCATGTACTTCACGTCGCCGGAGGCGTACTCCTGCATCTCCACGGGGATGGGGCGCTTGCCCCAGTCCGCCTTCTGGTTCTTCTTGCTCAGCACAATGCCGTAGAAATGCTCCACGAGCGCCGCCAGCCCGAATGCCCGGAACCCCAGCAGGCGCGCGGCTATCTGCGTGTCCAGGATCATGTGCGGCAGCACGCCGTACGCCCCTTGGAACAGACTCATGTCGTAGTCCGCGCCGTGCATCCACACGTCCGTCTCCTGCAGCCAGCGCGTGAAGTCGCCCATGTCCTCGATGGCGAGCGGGTCGATGATGCACACGCCGTCCTCATCCGCATACTGGATGAGGCAAAGCTTCTCCCTGTGGCGGTGGAGGCTGTCCGCCTCCAAATCCAGGACGGTTCGGCCCTGGGGCTTGGCGGCGGCGCGCTGCCTCCACGCGTGGAGGCTCTCTTGGTTGTCAATCATCGAACGCCGCGCCTTATACCACACCCCAACCGATATGGCAAGGCGTTTCACTCATTTTCACCGGAGGTTTATTCCCAGCTTTCCGGGTAGTGCCACACATCCAGCGGGTTGAGTATGTTCACGATGATGTTCAGCGGCCAATCCACCGCCAGGTGCACGATGCCGCCCGCAATGTAGTTCAGCGGGTGCACCTTGCGTGCCGGGAGGTCCGCCATGTAGTCCCGCAGCACGTAGTCAGTCCCCAGTCTTGGCACCCACTGAGCGTAGACGTACAGGCGGTTTTCCAGAGAACCATCTATTTGGGATGCCGTCACCTTGGAGGCTCGCGTGAAGTCGAATTCCTCCACCGGGATGTATGAAGGCGAGCCCTTTTCGGTTGTGGAGTGCACCTGCACCATGATTTCCCGCCGCTCCGTGGGTTCTCCCACCGTTTCCTCAGATGAGTAATTGTAGCCGACGCTGCGGAAAATGCAGAGCCACCGGTGCCATGCCGCCACATGCGTGATGGGCGCGTAGGCGAGCGTGGCGCGCTCGTACAGCTTGCCGTCCAGCCGATACAGCACGGTGTTCTGTCTAGCATCCTCCCGCGCCTTGTCCGGCATATCTTTCTGATCCCAGTTCAGCAGGGCCACCTCCGCCCCGCGGAGGCGGATCTTGTCCCCGTAGTGGAAGGTCTCGCACGCGGAAAGCAGCAGCGCTCCCGCCAGCAGGAAAAGGCGCACCAGCGCCGCACGATGATGGTTTTTGCAGCCGTGTTTCATTTGTCTCTACCCACTATAAGCAGCAAAACCGGATTTTTCTGCACCCATTTTGAAAAAAATGACAAAACACGCCTACGCATGCGTCACCTGCGCTTGCGGGAGCGGGTGGAGCTGGAGGCCACGCGGGTCTTGGCCTTGGTGCGGCGGGCGTTGGAGCGAGTGCGGGCCACGCGGCTGCGGGAGGCGCGGGAGCGCGAGCGGTAGGAGGGGCGGAAGCGCAGGCTGTCCGTGGGCAGGCTGTTGATGGTGGACTGCGGGATGAGGATCTGCGCGATGTTCTCCTTCTGCTCGGCGGCCAGGTAGGTCTTCTGGGAGCACATCTCGATGGCCACGGGGGTGCCGCGGTTCACGCGGCGGTAAAGGTCCACAATGTCGTCGCTCTTCATGCGGATGCAGCCGTATGAGGCGGGGCGGCCGATCTTGCGCTCCTCCGGCGTGCCGTGGATGTAGATTCTGCGGCGGTGGGTGCTGCTGTTCTTGTCCTCCAGCCCGGCGAGCTGGATCACGCGGGTGACCACGGGGTCACGCCCGGAGGCGTCCACGGGCACCACCTCGCCGGTGGGGCGGCAGCCCTTGAAGACCATGCCCTTGGGCTGGCCCTCCCCGGTCTTCTGGGAGACGGCGTGGATACCCGTCGGGGTGCGGCGGCTGCCGCTGGTGTTGCCGATTCCGAACTTGGAGGTGCTGACCCTGTAGTCCTTGACTTTCTTGCCGTTCTTCAGGAGGGTGAGCTTCTGGTCGTTGAGGGTGACCACCACGCCGTTGCGCACCACGGCGGAGGGCGGGATGTCCCGCCCGTAGGAAATCCGCTGGAGCTGGCACGAGGTGAGGACGGTGGCCGCGAGGGCCGCCGTTGCCGTGAAAATCTGTTTGAGGTATGCCATGTATCGTGTCTTTCGGGTGGAAACCCGCCCGGGCGCGGCCGCCGCTTTTCATGTCAGCCCACCCAGATACGCTTGACGCAGCCTGATACTACTGTATAATGGAACAGGTGTCAAGCCTTAAATAAAACTTAAATAAACAGGCTGCCGTACTTCCCATGAAAGTGAGAATACCGATATACTTGATAACCGCCGCCGCGGCGTGCGCCCCGCTGTTCGGAGCGCCCAAGAAAGCCGCGCCGGCCCCCGCCCCCGCGCCCGCCGCACCCGCCGCACCCGCAGTGGAGGAGCTGGACGAGGAGGTGGTGTCCGAGGGCATCCCGGACTACATTGCCCCGCAGCGGGACGAGGACCGCAAGGCCGGGGAGGTGCCCGCCATGTTCCGCGACGACGCCATGCTGGACGAGTCCCACTCCAACCAGGAGCTGGGCATCAACGTGTACACCGCGCCGTCCATCAGCAAAATCTTCGACCAGATGGACAACCTGCCGCCGGTGCCGGAGGAGTACGTGCTGCGCAACCGCGAGGAAACGCTTTCCACCAACCCCGGCAAGCTGGCGCTCTCCATGGGCTACCTGCTGGCGGACGGCTTCATAGCGGTTCGCAGCGGGCACATGAACGACATCAAACCGATAGCGCTGGATCTGACGCGCTACGGCAACGCCATGGGCGTGGGAGAGAAGATGAACGCGCACTCCGCCAGCCTGCTGGAGCACGCGGAAAAGGGCCAGCTGGAGGAATTCAAGCGCATCCTGGCATCCACCCAGGGTGATGTGAACGCGGAGCTGGCCGCCCTGCGCGACCCGGACCTGGCGCACCTGATAGCGCTCGGCGGGTGGATTCGCGCCCTGGATGCCGCCTGCGCGGCCATCGAGGCCAAGTTCGACGCCAAGCAGGCCGCCATCGTCTTCTACGCGGACGCCCCGGCGTACTTCAACGAAATCCTGGAGGGGGTGAACCCCAAGACCGCGGAGAAGCTGCACGTGGCGGAAATGCGCGCCCTGCTCGCTGAAATGGCGGGTGAGATGGTGCTGGAGAAGGGCCAGGCCCCCACCATGGAAAAGGTGCAGGCCCTGCACAAGACCGCCGCCGCGCTCTCCACCCTCGCCATCGGCCAAGGCCATGAGCACTGATAGCCGCAGCCTGCCGGAGAGAGACTACCTGGATATGGGCGTATCCCTGTGCGGCGTGCACACGGCCCGCCACCCGCGCCCCTGCTACCGCGTGTGCTACCGCCTGCGCATGTACAACGCCGGCCGCGCCAGCCTCCGCCTCCTGGGCCGCAAGTGGACCCTCAAGGACTGCACAGGCCGCACCCACATCATCGAGGCCGAGCGCGTCTTCAACCAGCAGCCCGTCCTCAAGCCCGGGGACGCCTTCTCGTTCGGCGGCTGCACGTACTTCGAGAACGCACCCGCCGCCATGGAGGTGCGCTTCTTCGGCACGGACCAGGGGAACCACCCGTTCATCTCGCCGCCGCTCGTGTTCCCGTCGCGCTGCTTCCCGCGTCCCCACCGATAGCCTTTCCCCTTTTCTCACATACCCCCACCGCCATGCTGATAGCACCCTCCATGCTCGCCTGTGATTTCCGCCGTATCGGGGAGGAGGCCCGCCGCGCCCTGGACGCCGGGGCGGACTGGCTCCACCTGGACGTGATGGACGGCTCTTTCGTGGACAACATCTCCTTCGGCCCGGACATCTGCGGAGCCATCCGCAAGAGCGTGCCGGAGGGCGCCTACCTGGACGCCCACCTGATGATCGACGCGCCGGACCACTACTACCCGCGGTTCGTGAAAGCCGGGGTGAACATGATCTCCATCCACCTGGAGCGGGAGGGCGCCGTGGACCTGCACGCCACGCTGGCCGCCATCCGCGCCGCCGGGCTGCACTGCGGCCTGGCCGTGAACCCCGCCACCCCCGTGGAGGGCGCCCTGCCCTACCTGGAGGAGGTGGACATGGTGCTCGTCATGAGCGTGGTGCCGGGATTCGGCGGCCAGAGCTTCATGGCGGAGGTGCTGGACAAGGTGCGCGTGCTGGCCGAGGAGCGCGCCAAACGCGGGCTTTCCTTCATCATCCAGATGGACGGCGGCATCGGCCCCGCGCAGGCCCCGCTCTGCAGGGAGGCCGGCGCAGACTGCCTGGTGGCCGGCTCCTCCACCTTCAAGGCTCCGGATATGGCGGCCGCCATCGCCGCCATGAAATAACCGCCCCCCCTTCCCCGCCATGGACAACGGAACCAAGAGCCTGGTGAACGTGCTGCTGAGCGTGCTGGCGCCCGTGCTGGTGCTGGACCACTGCTCCACGGACGGCCCCGCGTTCTATGAACTCGGCACCGTGTGGGCCATGGTGATTGCCCTCGCCCTGCCCATCGGCTGCGGCGTCTACACCTTCTGGGACACACGCAAGGTGGACCCCATCACCCTTTTCGGCCTGCTCGGCACCATCCTCACCGGCGTGGTCACCGTCTACGCCAACACCGGGGAAGGCGGCGCCATCCGCACCGACACCCCGTGGTGGTACGCCGCCAAGGAGGCCCTCATCGCCCTGCTGCTCTGCGGCGCCGTGCTGGTGACCGCCAAGCGCCGGGAATCCCTGCTCCGCCTCTTTGTGTACTCGGACGCCATCTTCGACATCCCGCGCATTGAAAGGGCCGTGCAGGAGAAGAGCGTGCAAACGGAGTACGAGAACACGCTCTGGCGCGCCAACCTCATGATGGCCGCCACCCTTTTCGCCTCCGCCGTGGCCAACTTCCTGCTCGCCCTGCACTTCCTGCTCCCCGTGCTGGACAAGGAGCCCGCACAGCAGGCGCTGGAGTACAACTACGCCGTCAGCAACATGACCTGGTGGGGCTACCTCGTCATCGGCGTGCCCCTTCTGCTCACCCTCTTCGGTGTCATCAAATTCCTCATCCGCCGCCTGGAGGCCATCACCGCACTCCCCTCCGTCACCATGCGGTGAACGGATGTACATGCCAATTTCGGGCTTGACTTCACACTACGGGGATGCTATCTGTGGGGCGTATGCTGTATACATCTTCATACGGAACAATTACCCCAACTGAAACGAAGCGATTGGTCGACTTTGTGGAGAAGAAGGTGCGCTCCATCGAGAACGCGCCTGCGAAGCCTGCACGCCGCGCCGCCAGGAAAAGTTGGCGTGTATCCACCCCGCGCAAGGCGGGGTTGCGTTAGTTGTAAATGCGGAGGGGGACACCCCCCAGTCTCACGACTGGGGCTGGAAAAGGTTGCCGCCGCACAAGGCGGCTCAAAATTTGGCACGCTTCGCGTGCGAGGATGTACGCATCGCGCCGAATGGCGCGCATGCTTTGAGCCGCCCTGCGGCGTTCACTTTTTCCAGCCCACGGCGTAAGCCGTGGGGGTATCCACGCCCGATACTTCTCGGCACGTAACCCCGCCCCCGTGCGGGGTGGATACACGCCAACGGATGCATACCAACCACGCCCGTTCACGCCAACGCCAGGCCAGCACGACATTCCAAATCCCGAAATTTATTTTAGGATTGCAAAATAATTTCAGGCGGGTTATACTGCCGCGCATGCGCAGTATGGGAGTTGCAATAGCCGTCTGTCTGGCCGCATTCATCAGCGGGTGCCAGGAACCGCAAGCAAGCGTGGTGAACCGCCGCGGCGTGCCGGTGGTCACGCGCCGGGGCTACCCCTCCGGGCAGCACATGGCCAATTCCCCCACGGCCATCCCGAACGCCGCGCGCACCATCCCGCGCAGCAGCGGCAGCCTGCTGCCCTCTCGCGCGCTGGCGCAGCCGGCCACCCCTGCCCCCAAGCCCACCTGCGCCGCCGTATGCGTCATCGACCCCCGCACGGGCAAGATTTTGTATGCATACAACGCGGAGACGCGGCGGCAGGTGGCGAGCACGCAGAAGATCGTGACGGCGCTGTGCGTGTGCGACGAGCGGCGGCTGGACAAGATGGTGACCATCCAGGCATCCGACAACCAAGCTCCGCCGGTGAAGCTGGGGCTTCAGCCGGGCACGCAGTACCGCAAGATTGATTTGCTGCGCGCCATGATGACGGGCAGCTTCAACGATGTGGCGGTGTGCCTGGCACGCGACACTGCGGGGAGTGTGGATGCCTTCGTGGCGCGCATGAACGCGCGCGCCGCCAGGATGGGCATGCGCAACTCGCACTTCGCCAACCCAAACGGCCTGCCCGCCGCACAGTACTCCACCGCGCACGACATGGCCATTGCCGCCTGCTACGCCTACAACAACCGCACCATCCGCAGCCTCATCAACACCCCGCAGTACACCTTCACCAAGGCGGACGGCACCACGCGAACCATCCACTCCACCAACAAACTGCTGGGCAAGTACCCCTGGGTGCAGGGTATGAAGACCGGCTACACCAACGCCGCCGGCAAGTGCCTTATCTCCTGCGGCGCATACAACGGCAGCGCCGTGGTGGTGGTGGTGCTGGGCAGCACCAGCTCCAAGGTGTGGGGCGAATCCCTCAAGTACCTCAAATGGGCCTTGGGCATCGCCTGACTTTGCTTGCCATACAGTGTGAATTGCAAGGTTAAATGCGACAGATGACGCAGAGTCTTGAGGTTGTCAT
>JAUNNT010000092.1 GCA_030531305.1 Akkermansia sp. | reverse complement strand
GCCCAGGTGATTGCCCACGGCCTGAACGCGGGTCCCGGCGCGGCTTGGGTGCAGGTTTCGCCTCCTTGGGCGCGTTGTCTGCAATCTGCGGGGTGGGGATGAGATCCTTGGGCTTGTCGGCGGGAGCGGCTGCCTGCTTCTTGGCGGGCGGGGGCACGGGCTGCGCTGCGGGTGTAGGAATCTGCACGCCGGCGGCCATCTGGTTGGCGGCGGGCGTGGCTGTGTCCACCTTGTGGGATGCAGGCAGGAAGCCCGCGGGGATGGTTTCGCCGAGTTTCCTCATGTGGATTTCCACGCGGCGGTTGAGGGCCTCCTTGGCGCGGTCGCCGGAGCGTTCCGCGAGGGGGGCGTTGTTGCCGCAGGAACGGATATAGACGCGGTCCGTGGGGATGCCGTTGCCCTCCAGCCAGGCGCGCACGGCGGCGGCGCGCTGCAGGCCCAGCAGGGCGTTGTACTCCGCAGAGCCGATGCTGTCGGTGTGGCCCTCGATCAGGAAGCAGGTTTCCGGGTTCTTCTGGATGAGCGCGGCGAGCTGCAGCATGGAGACGCGCGCGGAGTTGCGCAGCTTGCACTCGTCGAACCCGAACAGCAAATCCGCGCCCAGGCGCGCCACGCCGGATTTGGCGCCCAGCTCCTTCTCGCCCAGCAGCTCGCTGAGAGCCTTGGTGTCCGCCGGCAGCTTGGCGGCGTCCGCGGCGGATTGGCGGAGATCGGCCTCCAGCGCGTCGGCCGCGGCATCGGCGTCCGTCACGGTGTTGACCACGGTGATGTTCTCATTGACGGGTGCGGGTTCCGCGAGGGGCAGGGATTCCACGCTGACGGTCTCCATGGCGATGGCCTGCATGTCCATGGCGGTGGGGGCGGCGGGTTGCTCGTCGGCGTCCTCGGCCTCCAGTGGGGTGGGCATGTCGATGGCGGACTGCGTCTCGCCGGGCGCTATCTCCAGCTCGTTGATCTGCGCGTCCAGGATATCCACCTGGTCCGGCTCGTAGGCCACCTCGTCCATCTCCTGCGGCTCGTCGACCTCGTGCGCGGCGTCGGCCTGGATTTCCTCCTCGGGGGCGTCGCGCACCACCACGCGCATCTCGGACTCCTGCTGCACGGGCGGCACCAGGTAGCGCGCCATGCCCAGGCGGAAGGTATCCGGGAAGAAGTAGTAGAGCACCGCGTGGAAGAGGAGTGCCGCGAGCGCGGCTCCGGCAACGATGGGCGCCATGTTGCGCTGGCGCGTGAGCTCGTAGCCGCGGCGGCGCCGGTTGCCGATTCTGGCGGCGGGCGTCTCGTACACGGTGCTGGAGGCTTCATCCGGCATGCGGGGTATAACAAAAATCAGAGTTCGCTTTGCGGGTTGGGGACGGGGCGCGGCAGGTCCACGGGCGGCGGGGCCACGATGCTCTCCACCACGCAGTCGTTGAGCCAATGGATGATGGCCACCACGGCGTCCTCCTCGTCCCGCAGCAGGCGCACGGTTTCAATCACGGGCTGCTCCTTGCCGGAGGGGCCCTCCAGAAGCTCGATTTTGCGCGCGTCGTCCTCCGCCGTGCGCATGGCCCAAAGGGCGCGCCGGTCGCTCTGCAGGCGGCGGTAGATGGCCAGGGCGTCGTCGATGGTGCTCACGGGGTTGTCCTGCACCAAATTGACGGCGAGGACGGGAACGTTGCGGCTGATTTCGGATGCGCTCTGGACGGGAGCGACGTCAAAGCTCTCCATGCCGATGACGCTGTTGATGCGCATGTCCATGAGCTGGCGCAGGAGGATGCGCGAGAGGTCGCCGTCGATGAGGCGGCCGACGGATTGGCTGAGGGATGCGAAGGCGTCGATGGAGACGAGGCCGTGGATGCGCGGCTCCCGCGCGGCGGCGCGCAGCAGCATGTTGGCGCCGAACCCCTGCCCCACGGCCACCACCTCCGGCCGCTCCTTGGCGGAGTGCGCCACCAGGGCGTCGATGAGCGCGGGCACGTCCGCCGCCTCGCGCAAGCCGTGCGTGCAGTACTCGCGGCGGTCGTCCACCCCGCGCGGGTTCCACAGCACGCAGTGCAGGCCCGCCGCGGTCAGGGCCTCCGCCAGCGGCACGGCGGACAGGATGCCGTGGTCCCAGTCCACGCACACCAGGACGTAGTCGATTTCATGCAGGCGCTCCACGGGGTGGTTGGCCAAATCTCCCATGACGGTGAGCTGGCGGGAGCTTTCCTCGCCCTCCTTCCAGACCTCCACGGCCTGCACGGGCTCGCCGTCCCACCCGGTGAAGGTGAACGGGCGCATGCCCATGCCGGGGATGGAGGCGGGCACGCTGTCGTACCCGGCGTAGGCGGGGTTCATAGGGCGCAGCAGCGGCTGCACGCGGTTGTCCACCACGCTCCACAGCCACACGCACGCCGCGCCCAGCGCCGCTACCAGCAGCACCAGCGTCCAGACCAACCCCTTGTGGCTTTTCTTGCGCATGCGGGTGTCATTGTACCACCACCACGCGCACGCGCGCAACGGCAAAGTGAGCCAGCGCGCGCAAGTGCCGCGCCATCAGCGGCGCAGCACGCCGGGCGTGCCGGTCACGCCCGTGGCGGAGACGGGGCGCACGGCGATGCGGTCGCACGAGCGCGCCACGTTGGCCGGCACAATGATGCGCGTGCAGTTGCCGGGGATGATGTACATGGTCCACCAGCGGCCGCGCGAGGCCACCTGGATGACCCACTTGCGGACATCCGACGCCGCGGACCAGGAGAGCGCGCAGCCCTGGGCTGTGTCCACCCCCTGCACGGTGGGGCGGGAGGGCGCGGAGGAGCCGCACCACGGCATGGCGGGCGGCAGCGCGAGCGTGGGGTAGAGCTTCAGCAGCTCCGCCTGGATGCCGCCCTTGTTGGAGGCGATGGATTTCCAGCTCCAGAAGAGCTGGCCGCTGCCCTGGCGGGCGAAGCGGCGGGTGTAGCCGATCTGCTGCACGATCTCCCCTGCCCCGCGGCCGCCGAATTCCTTGCCGCCAATGCGCACGGTGGCGATGCCCGGCCACACCGGGCGGGACGAGCTCTGCGCGCTCCACCACTGCATGAGCGCGGGGAAGCTCTGCGGACCCTGGCACGGCCAGTAGAGCTGCGGCGCCAGGTAGTCCACCCAGCCGTTGGCGAGCCACTTGCGGGCGTCGCACGCCAGGTGCTCGTAGGCGTTCACGCCGGCCTGCACGCCCGCGGGATATCCGGGCTGCCAGATGCCGAACGGGCTGATGCCGAAGCGCACGTACGGCTTGGCGGATTTAATCTTGCGGTAGAGAGTGGAGACGAAGGAATCGATGGCGGCGCGGCGCTGGGCGGGGGTCTTGCCGTCCGCCACGTTGTGGTTGGGCGGGTACGGATAAAAATAGTCGTCCAGGTGCACGCCGTCGATGTTGTAGCGCTTCACCACATCCAGGATGACGTTCTGCACGTGGCTCTGCGCGGTGGAGGCGCTGGGGTTGAGCATCAGCGTGCTGCCCGCGTGCAACAGCAGCTTCGGATAGCGCTGGGAGACGTGGCCGCGCCCCACCGACTTGCCGCTCACCGTGGCGCGGAACGGGTTGAACCACGCATGCACCTCGATGCCGCGCTTGTGCGCCTCCTGGCACGCCAGCGCCAGCGGGTCGTACCCGGGGTTCACGCCGGGGCCGCTCAGCCACCCGCTCCACGGCTCGATGGACGAGTTGTACAGGGCGTCGCTGGTGGGGCGGACCTGCAGGATGATGGCGTTCAAATGCAGCTTCTTCGCGGTCTGGATGATGCGCAGAAGCTCCGTCTGCTGCGCCGCGGCGGAAAGCCCCGCACGGGACGGCCAGTCCAGGTTGAAAACGGTTGCCACCCACGCGGCGCGGAACTCGCGCACCGGCTCCGGCGCGTTCTCGTTCACCTGCTGCCACCCAAACCCCAGCTGTGTCGCCGCCAGCAATAGCGCTGCAAAAAGCTTCTTCATACCCCCAAGCATACAACGAACCCGCCGCCCTGTAAAGGGGGGAATTCTTGCATGCAGGGTTGCTCGCGAACGCGGGATTGAAAGCGAGAAGCGAGCGGAAATTTCGGAGGAATGCACTTTACACGCCCGCAGCGGCGTGGTACATTGGCGCTGCCTTATGAATTTCCGACAACTGTTCGACAGCACCCGCTTGGCGGATTATCCCAACAACCGCCTCTCCCATCCCGCCCTCGCCATCCCGGACGGCGCGCCCGTGTACAACCTCGCCACCGCGCAGGAGGGTGTTGTCCTCACACGGAACGGTGAGAGCATCGGCATCTCGCAAATCCCCGGCCTGCCGGAGTGGGTGGTGGAGCGCTTCAACTACTGGAACGCCGCCTACAACCACGCGCTCGACTTCTTCTGGGAGCAGGAGCCGGATGCCTACGCCCTGGAGGCCTACGGCATCTCCATCGCCGCCGACATGGCCGATGCCCTCAACGGCCGCGCCCGCGTCCAATACTGCGGCATGCCCCTGCACTCCGAAAAGGCCCTCGGCGATTATTTCTGGGGGCAGTTCCACTACGCGAGCGATGATGACGGGGTGGTGAGATGGCACGCGAAGGCGCGGCACGACACCATCGAAATCCCCGCAGACGCCCCGCTCACCCCGTACATGGAGCAGGTCCGGAAAGAGGGCGAGAGGAAGGACGGCGCGTTCGATGCGTCCTATTCCTGCTGGTGGGAATACGATTACCTCGACTGCATCCTGACCATCAAGAAGCGCGGCGAGCTGCACTACGCATGGGATGACTTCCTGCCCGATTGGCTGGATGATTTCATCGGCGACATCCTCTACCAGCATCGCCGCTTCTGCGATACGGAAGCGACCGATTGGGACAATCACGCCTGGCTCTTCACCCTGCGTGAAGACGCCATGCTCATCGACCTCGCCCGCGTCTGCGACTGCCCCAACGGCATCGCCTACAAGTTCGGCACCCACCACATCTCCCGCCCCTTCCCACTGGGAGAATGAGCGAGCGGGGGGATTGGATTCAGCAGGCCGCGGAGAGGTGCAACCCTTGGCGCCAATCATTGCACACCATTAGCGCATGCCCGTCAATTTAACTCCATCGGCTCAATCTCTATTTCACCCCGCGATAAATCTCCCACTCGCAGCCGCTGGTACCAGATGATGTCTATCCAGTGCAGGAGTTCTCCCTTTTTCGAGGGCCTCATATAAAACACGCAACCATTTTTCCCTTGCTCGATATCGTACCCGCCATCACGGAACGTATCGGGATCCAGAAAATGGAAATCGTTCTCAATGCGATCATCGCGCAAATCGGCCACGCGGTCATCAAGTAGGATAGAGTATCCCTTTTCCTCGACGATTTTCAGCACGGCCATCATTTCTTCAAAGGTAGTGATATTCATAAGTAGTCAATAGTGGGTGAGTTTGTAGCATCCGCGCGAGGCGAAGGTGAGATAGCCCGCATCCCGCAGGAATTGGAGCTGCTGGCGGATTTTCGGGCGGATATTGTGGTTGTCGGGATGAAGCTGGGCGAGGTGGCTCTCGAAGGCGTACATCTCCTGCAGCGTGAATCCGGGCTTCCGCAGACGCTCCACGCAGGTCATGACATCGATGAGCCAGCCGCGCTGTTCAAGGTTGCGCCCCGACAAAAACGCGGTGTGGTGGTATTGTTCGCAGACTTTCTCGGTGGGCCGCACCTGGCCGTCGCGGACGTAGTAGATGCGCCCGCTGGCGGGTATGGCCTTTGTCAAGATGCTGCACCCCACCCAGCCCGCGCGCCGCGCCGTGGGTTTCAGCGGCGCGCGCTCCGCGATGATTTCCGGGGTGAAGTAATGCGCGGGCGTGACAAACAGGTTCCGCACCATGTACTCGGCATCGTACTGCAGAAAGAAAAACGATGGCGCGGCCTCGGAAGTGATGCGCTCTATCATCGTCCTGTACGCGCCATCATTCACGGTTGTGCTGATCGGCCCCTTCTTGCTTTTCAACTCGAAATCCAACCGGCACTCGGGACAGAGGAAATCCGCCACAGGTCGGTTCGCCTCGTAATGCCGCAACCTCCGCCCGCATGAAGGACACACCACCTGCTCTCCCAGCCACGTCTCCGTCATCTTGCCCACTTTCTTGCTGGCAGACTTGTAGCCCGCAGCCACCTCCGGCCGCAGCGCAAGAGATGTGATGTGGTTGAAGTGCCTGCCCATGTTGTGCATTTTACCAAGCCGCCACCATTGTGCAAGGAGAAATGACGGGGCGTGATGAGAAAGCGTGCGTGGTGTGGGGTGGTTGGAGGCAGCGGGCCACGGAGAGGAGCAACCCTTGGTGTCACGAACCACTCCGGCCCTGACGGGC
>JAUNNT010000035.1 GCA_030531305.1 Akkermansia sp. | reverse complement strand
AAATCACCATGTCCTGTCCCACCATCGCCATCGTCGGCCGCCCCAATGTCGGCAAATCCGCCAT
This sequence comes from Akkermansia sp., assembly GCA_030531305.1. Taxonomy (GTDB): domain Bacteria; phylum Verrucomicrobiota; class Verrucomicrobiia; order Verrucomicrobiales; family Akkermansiaceae; genus Akkermansia. Next base: position 27,806 of record JAUNNT010000035.1, on the reverse strand, counting down.
CTTCAACCGCATGGTCGGCCGCCGCATCGCCATCGTGCACGACCAGCCCGGCGTCACCCGCGACCGCCTCTGCGCGCCCATCCGCATCACGGACTACGATGCGCTGGCGGTGGACACGGGCGGCATCGGCTCCACGCTGGACGACGGGTTTGCGGCGCAGGTGGCGCGGGAGGCGGACATAGCGCTCAACGCGGCGGACTGCATCATGTTCGTGTGCGACTGCCGGGACCACCTGACACCGATCGACAAGGCCATTGCAGAGCAGCTGCACAAGAGCAGCGTGCCCGTGCTGCTGGTGCTCAACAAGGCGGACACGGAGAAGCAGGAGCTCAACCTGGGTGAGTTCACCGGGCTGGGGTTCGAGAGCTACGTGTTCACCTCCGCCGCGCACGGCCGCGGGTTCCATGAGCTCGCCTCCAAGCTCAACGCCGTCCTCAAATCGCTCGGCGCGGACGCCAAGCAGGCCGAATCCGACGCCGACGCCGACCCCGAGGAGGAGCCCGACCGCGAGGAGGTTGCCAAGGACTCCCCCATCCGCGTCGCCGTCATCGGAAAGCCCAACGCAGGCAAGTCCTCCCTCGTCAACGCCATCCTCAACGACCGCCGAACCATCGTCTCCGAGGTCGCCGGCACCACGCGCGACGCCATCGACATCCCGTACACGCACGACGGCCACGGCTACGTGCTCATCGACACCGCGGGCATGCGCCCCCGCAACAAGCGCGACACCTCCGTGGAGGTGTTCTCCGCCATGCGCAGCGAGAAGGCCATCCGCCGCGCGGACATCTGCCTGCTGGTCATCGATATGGCGGCCGGCGTCACCCAGCAGGACCGCCGCATCGGCTCCATCATCGCCAAGGAGAGCAAGCCCTGCATCATCATCGTCAACAAGTTCGACCTCTACTGCCCGGATGCCCCCATGAGCGCGCGCAAGGACGCGGTGAAAGAGCATATTTCGGAGAATTTGTTTTTCCTGGACTACGCGCCGGTGAGCATCGTCTCCGCCAAGGAGGGAACGGGGTTGGAGGGCATTTTCAAGGCCATCCAGCGCGTGAAGGCGGAGGCGTGCAACATGCCGGGCACGGGTGAGCTGAACCGCCTGCTGCAGCGCGCCATGGAGATGAACCCGCCGGGCCAGCACCGCGTGCTCAAGAAGCGCCTCAAGCTCTTCTACGCCACCACCGCGCTCAACGAGAAGTACACCACCATTCCCGTGCCCACGTATGTGCTGTTCGTGAACGACAAGCGCCTGCTGCCGGACAGCTACGCCCAGTACCTGCGCAACGCCATCCGCAAGCGCATCAAGGCCGCGGGCGTGCCGATTGTGCTTTCCCCGCGCTCCCGCGTGCGCAACAACGACTGATTGATGAGCCGTACCGCGCGAGGCTTGCTGCTCCTGCTGCCGCCGCTGCTGGCGGTGGCGGCGCTGGTCATAGAATGCGCGTACCCCGGCTGGCTCTCGCGCGCGGTGGAGATGGTGTCGCCGGGCTGCATCTTCCGGCGCCTCACCGGGCTGTCGTGTCCCGGCTGCGGCGGCACGCGCGCGGTGCGCGCCCTGCTGGCGGGTGATGTGTGGGCCGCCTGCCGTTTCAACTTCTTCCTGATTCCGTCCGTGCTGATGTTGCTGGCGGAATACGTGCGGGAGGCCGCGGCCTTCATCCGCCGCCGCCCCGTGCACCCGGGCCGCACCTACATCCGCATCGTCCAGCTCTACGCCTGGTGCGCCGTCGCCTGGTTCATCCTCAGAAACATCTTCGGCGTTTGAACCACGCTAATTCCCTTGCAATGGTTGCGGGTGTTTGGTAGGATGGCGGCATGATGATGAAATCCCTCATGGCATGCGCGTGCGCCGTGATGCCGCTGTGCTGGGCGGCTGAGGCTGCGCCGGACGTGGCGCCGCAGAGCGCGGACGGCATGACGTTCACGTTCTCGCCCGCCACGGAGGAGCAGACCACCGCCCGCGCCACCGCGAAAGGCGATATTCCGCACCCCGTGCACGCCTCCAGCTACAGGCACGACCCCGTCACCATACTGGAGAAGCCCGCCCCACCGAACCGCTGCACCTACACCAAGACCGGGCCCAACACCGCGCGCATCACCTGCTCCGGGCCGGAGTCTGTGATGATTTGGCTCACCTTCGAGACCCCCGAATCCGGCACCTGCACCATCACCAAATCCATGCCCGGCGCCTCCCGCTCCTACGGGGGCATCCGCTTCACCGTGAAACAAGGGTGACGATGGGGTAACGCGCGTGGGAATTTTCTTGGAAAGGTGCGGGGATATTGCTTGACTCGGCGGGGTAGGGGGCTTATAGTGGATGGTAACATGAGCGAAGAACAGATTAAATGCACGCCTTTGTGCGAGAAGCATGTGGCTCTGGGTGCCAAGATGGTGCCGTTTGCCGGTTGGAACATGCCCGTGCAGTACACGGGAATCATTGACGAGCACAACGCCGTTCGCAACGATTGCGGCGTGTTCGACATCTCCCACATGGGGCAGTTCCTGGCCTACGGCCCGGGCACCACGGAGTGGTTGAACGGCATGTTCACCAACAACCTGCACAAGCTCACGGACGGCGTGGGCCAGTACTCCATGATGCTCAACGAGCGCGGCGGCGTCATCGACGACCTCATCATCTACCGCATGGGCGAGGACAACTACTTCATCGTGGTGAACGCCTCTATGATTGACGAGGACTACGCCTGGCTCACCGCGCACAAGCCGGAGGGCGTCTCGCTCGTCAACAAGAGCGCGGACTTCGTGGGCCTGGCCGTGCAGGGCCCCAACTGCGAGAAGGTTTTCGCGGGCATGTGCCCGGGTATTGTGCTGCCGGAGCGCAACGGCATCCTCAAGTTCAGCTGCGACGGCGACGAGCTCTACGTCTGCCGCACCGGGTACACCGGTGAGAACGGCTTCGAGTTCTTCTGCCCGGCGGCGGAAGGCGTGAAGTGGCTGGAGAAGGTCATCGCCAGCGGCGCCAAGCCCTGCGGCCTCGGTGCGCGCGACAGCCTGCGCCTGGAGATGTGCTACTCGCTGAACGGCAGCGACCTCTCCCCGGAGAAGACCCCGCTGGAGGCCGGCCTCTCCTGGTGCTGCGACCTCACGAAGGACTTCATCGGCGTGGAGGTGCTGCGCAAGCAGAAGGCGGAGGGCCGCCCCACCGCGCTGGTGGCCATCGAGTACACGGGCAAGGGAGCCCCGCCCCGCCACGGCTACGAGGTGCAGCTGCCGGACGGCACGCATCTGGGCGAGCTCTGCAGCGGCGTGCTTTCCCCCACCCTCGGCAAGGGAATCGGCATGGCATACGTTCCCGCCGCCCTCGGCAAGATCGGCACGGAGGTGAACGTCATTGTCCGCAACAAGCCCGTCCCCGCCGTCATCATCAAGAAACCCTTCCTCAAGAAGTAAACCCCAAACCTAATTACATATCATGAGTGCAATCCCCGCTGATTACAAGTATTCCTCCGAGCACGAATGGGTCAGCCCCGTCGTCGACGGCATCGTGACCCTCGGCATCACCGACCACGCGCAGTCCGAGCTGGGCGACGTGGTGTACGTGGACCTCCCCTCCGTGGGCGACACCTTCTCCAAGGGCGACAGCATCGCCGCCGTGGAGTCCGTGAAGGCCGCCTCCGAGGTGTACACCCCCGTCTCCGGCGAGGTGGTGGAGGTGAACGAGACGCTGGACGCAGAGCCCGCCACCGTGAACGCGGATGCCAACGGCGCCGGCTGGATTTGCAAGGTCCGCATCAGCGACCCCTCCGAGCTCGACGAGCTCATGGACGCCGCCGCCTACGCGGAATTCTGCAAGTAAATCCCCACTTCCATGCGGTCGCATGCCCACCCGGCGTGTGACCGCATGCTTGTCTTTTCCTAAAATATAACTAACTGATATTCAACAAATTATGAAAACCATTACAGCTCAGACGGCATTTGTGCCGCGGCACAACGGGTCCGTGGAGGCGGACGTGCAGGCCATGCTGAAGGAAATCGGGTTCAGCTCTCTGGACGAGATGACGGACACCATCGTGCCGAAGAACATTCGCCTTGCGGCGCCGCTAAACCTGCCGGAACCGCTTGCGGAGCAGGACGCGCTTGCGAAGCTGCGCGAGGTGCTCTCCGCCAACCACCCGGTGCACAGCCTCATCGGCCAGGGCTACTACGGCGCGTACATGCCGGCGGTCATCCAGCGCAACGTGTATGAGAACCCGGGCTGGTACACCGCGTACACCCCCTACCAGCCGGAGATTGCCCAGGGCCGCCTGGAGATGCTGGTGAACTTCCAGACCATGATATCCGACCTCACGGGCCTGCCGATCGCCAATGCATCCATGCTGGACGAGGGCACCGCGGCCGCGGAAGCCGTGCACCTGTGCATCTCCAACAAGTCCAAGAGCGACACCTTCTTCGTGGCGGACACCTGCTTCCCGCAGACCATCGACGTGATGAAGACGCGCTGCGAGACCACGGGCGTGAAGCTCATCGTGGGTGATTGGAAGACCTTCGACCCCGCGAGCGTGCCCACGCTGGCGGGCGTGCTGGTGCAGTACCCGGACAACCTGGGCAGCGTGGAGGACTACGCCGCGTTCTTCGAGAAGTGCCATGCCTGCAAGGTGCAGTGCGTGGTGGCTGCGGACCTGCTGGCGCTCACCGTGCTCAAGGAGCCCGGCGCCTTCGGCGCGGACGTGGCCATCGGCACCACGCAGCGCTTCGGCATCCCCATGGGCTACGGCGGCCCCGCCGCCGCCTACATGGCCTGCACGGACGCCCTCAAGCGCAAGCTCCCCGGCCGCTTCATCGGCCTCTCCGTTGACAAGGACGGCAAGCCCGCCTACCGCCTGGCGCTCCAGACCCGCGAGCAGCACATCCGCCGCGAGAAGGCCACCTCCAACATCTGCACCGCCCAGGTGCTCACCGCCCTGCTCAGCACCTTCTACGCCATGTACCAGGGGCATGACGGCCTGGTGAACGTGGCCATGACCGCGCACCGCCTCGCCGCCGCCTTCGCCGCCTCCCTCAAGGGCGCGTACGAGCTGCCCGTGGCCAACTACTTCGACACCGTGGTGGTGCGCGCCGCCGGCAAGGCGGACGCCCTGGTGGCCGCCGCCCTCAAGGCCGGATACAACATCCGCCGCCTGGACGCCGACACCGTGTCCGTCTCGTTCGACGAGACCACGACCTCCGACGACCTGGCCGCGCTGTGCGGCGCGTTCGGCGTGAAGCCGGCGGAGGTTCCCGCCTCCCCGGTTTGGGATGCGGCGTACACGCGCACGGCGGGCTTCTGCGGGCAGAAGTGCTTCACCTCGTTCCACACGGAAACGGAGATGATGCGCTACATCCACCGCCTGGAGAGCAAGGACCTGGCGCTCAACGAGGCCATGATTCCCCTGGGCTCCTGCACCATGAAGGCCAACTGCGCCGCCATCATGATGCCCATCACCTGGCCGGAGGTCACGGAGCTGCATCCCTTCGCCCCCGCAGACCAGTGCCAGGGCATGCGCGCCATGCTGGAGCAGCTCAAGACCTGGCTCGCCGCCGTCACAGGGTTTGACGGCGTCTCCCTGCAGCCCAACTCCGGCGCCGCGGGCGAATTCGCCGGCCTGCTCACCATCCACCGCTACCAGGTGGCGCAGGGGCAGGGCCACCGCAACGTCTGCCTCATCCCCACCTCCGCCCACGGCACCAACCCCGCCTCCTCCGCCATGGCCGGCTTCACCGTGGTGCCCGTCAAGTGCGACGACCACGGCAACATCGACCCCGCCGACCTCAAGGCCCAAGCGGAGGCCCACAAGGACAACCTGGCGGCCCTCATGGTCACCTATCCCTCCACGCACGGCGTGTATGAGAGCACCATCGCGGAGCTCTGCAAGATCGTGCATGAGAACGGCGGCCAGGTCTACATGGACGGCGCCAACATGAACGCCCAGTGCGGACTCACCAACCCCGGCACCATCGGCGCGGACGTCTGCCACCTCAACCTCCACAAGACCTTCGCCATGCCCCACGGCGGCGGCGGTCCCGGCGTGGGCCCCATCTGCTGCGCCAAGCACCTCACGCCGTACCTGCCCGGTCACGTGGTGGACGGCGCCGCGCAGACCCAGGGTGCCGTCTCCTCCGCGGAGTACGGCTCCGCCGGGCTCAACCCCATCTCCTGGATGTACCTGGCCATGATGGGGCATGAGGGCCTGAAGCTCGCCTCCCAGATGGCCATCCTGAATGCCAACTACGTGGCCAAGCGCCTCGCACCGTACTTCCCCACCCTCTACAGCGGCGCCAACGGCCTCGTGGCACACGAGTGCATCCTGGACACCCGCCCCATGCTGGAGAAGAGCCACCTCACCGTGGACGACATGGCCAAACGCCTCATGGACTACGGCTTCCACGCCCCCACCATGAGTTTCCCCGTGCACGACACCCTCATGGTGGAGCCCACCGAGTCCGAGAGCAAGTACGAGCTCGACCGCTTCGTGGAGGCCATGGCCGGAATCCACGCGGAAATGACCGCCGTGGCGGAAGGCAAGGTGCCCGCCGACGACAACGTGATGGTGAACGCCCCCCACACCGCACTCACCGTGAGCGCGGACGAGTGGACGCACCCCTACACGCGCCGCCAGGCCGCCTATCCCGCCCCCGGCCAGCAGCTCCACAAGTTCTGGCCCGGCTGCTCCCGCGTGGACAACACCTACGGCGACCGCAATTTCTGCTGCTGCTGCGACACCCTCGCCGAAGCCGAGAAATAATTTACAATCTACAATTTACGATTTACAATTTGTAAATAGAGCCGCGCTCCGCGCGGAAAACACCCAGCCCATTCGGCCATAAGCCGAATGGGCTGTTTTCCCCGCGCGGCGCTTTGTGCAACCGCGTGGCAATTCCCAATCTTTACATGCGGCGCGAGATGGAATATAATACTCGCGTGAAGCTTTGCAGCAAGCTGATAACCCTTTTGGCGGCCGCCGCGGTGTGCACTACGGCCCAGGCCGCGCCGCGCACCGTGCTGGTGAACGACGACACCGCGGAGGAAGTGGGGGCCGACGAGCTGGAGGAAACGGTGGAAACCGTGAAGCTGGGCGGCGAGGACCGCATGCCCTCCATTCAGGAAGGCGTGGGCGAGGCCGAGGCCTACGACCGCACCGCCGCGCCCAATGCCCCCACCAACGTGCGCACCCAGGAGGCCGAGGCCGACCCCGGCGCAGCGGGCATGCCGCTCAAGGACACGGAGGCCGTGCTGGACATGTCGTCGCCGGATCCGTCGCGCGTGGCGTACGCCGGCACGCGGAAGAATGCGCGCACGATGTCGCTGACGGTGCCAGGCCCGCGCGGGCTGATAACGGACCGCAACGGCGAGGTGATGGCCACGTCCGAGGTGGCGTACCAGCCGGCCATCCTGTTCAACCAGTTGGAGGACGAGAGCGATGCCGCCATTGTGGCGGTGGGGCGCCGCGTGATGGCGGATTTCGCCAAGCTGGGCATCAAGGTTTCGGAGAAGACGGACGAGCAGCTCATCGACCACTACCGCCACCGCCGGTGGCTGCGCCTGGCCATCGGCCCCATCCTGCGCGAGAGCCAGGTGGCGCCGCTGCGCAAGAAGATAGCCAAGATCAACCACGGGCAGCTCACCGCGCTCTACATCCGCAACTACCCCGCCAAGGAATCCGCATGCCACATCCTGGGCTACACGGGTGCGCAGGCCAAGCTTCCCACCGGGCCCATCAACCACAACGACCCCATCTTCGCGCGGCAGGAGGGGCGCTCCGGCCTGGAGCAGCAGTTCGACAAGCAGCTCACCGGGCAGCCCGGCGTGTGGAGGCTCATGTTCGACGAGGAGGGCCGCAAAATCCTGGACGAGCTGCAGGTGAAGCCCAAGCCGGGCGGCACGGTGGTGACCACGCTCAACCTGGAGTGGCAGCGCGCCGCCGAGGAGGCCCTGCGCAAGAACACACGCGGCCGCGGCGCCTTCGTGATGGTGGACGTCAACACCGGAGAGGTGCTGGTGCTCGCATCCGTTCCCAACTTCGACCCCAACGCATTCATCCCGTCCATCTCGCAGGAGGACTACGACAAGCTGCGCAACGACAAGAACACGCCGCTGGTGTCGCGTGCATACGCGGGCGTGTACCCGCCGGCCTCCACGTTCAAGACCGTCACGGTGGCTGCAGCCCTGCGCTACGGCGTCATCAAGGAGACCACCCGCATCTACTGCCCATGGTCCATCCGCATCGGCAACCATGAATTCCACAACGCCAGCAAGTTCGTGGGCGACCTGGACTGCGTGGGCGCCATCCAGCTCTCCAACAACCCGTTCATGTACCAGATAGCGGCCACGCGCACGCCGCGCCTCGGCTCGCGCCTGTGCGAGGCCGCGCGGCGCTTCGGCTACGGGCGCGCGACCGGGCTGCCGCTGGCGGACAAGGCGGGCAACGTGCCGGACGAAACGTGGATGCACCGCAACTACGGGCGCGGCTACGCCCCCGGCGACTTCGCCAACATGGCCATCGGCCAGGGCGCCATCCTGGCCACGCCGCTGCAGGTGGCGCACGCCATTTCCGGCATTGCCAACGGCAGCTACCTGCCGCGCCTGCAGCTGGTGCGCCAGGTGCTGGACTCCCGCGGCAACGTGGTGTTCCAGTTCCAGCCCGGCGCGGAAAGCACGCTCAAGGACTACTCCACCGCGCTGGAATCCGTGCGCAAGGGCATGCGCGCCGTGGTGGAGGGCGGCACCGGCCACCGCGCCGCGCTCAGCTATGTCACCAACGCCGGCAAGACAGGAACCGCCCAGTGGGGCAAGCAGTCCGACGACTGCCGCTTGGCGTGGTTCGCAGGCTTCATCCCGGCGGACAACCCGCGCTTCGCCTATGCGGCGCTGTACGAGGGCTTGCCGCACCAGCGCATTTCCGGCGGCCACATGGCGGCGGCCATCGTGCGCGCGTTTTTCGAGAAGGTGCGCCCCAGCATGAAGAAGGCCCTGGAGGAGAAGAGCTCCAAGCTCACCGGAAAGGTGGCGGGCGAGGACGAGGAAATCCAGGACATCGAGGTGATTGACGAGGAGGCCGCAGCCGCTCTGGAGGCCGAAGAAAAGGCCCGCCGGGCGAGGGAGGCCGCCGAAAAGGCCAAGGTGAAACAGCAGCAGCGAAGACAGCAGCGCAGCGGCTGGGACGACGGACGCTCCCGCGACTAACCAATCCTTTCACGCAACCATGGCATGCCTCCTGGACAGATGGCGGGACATGCTCGCCGACACTCCGGGATTCCGCATCCTGGAGGATGAGGAAACGCCGCGGGGCTACACCGTGGCGGAGGTGGACGACCTCTCCGCGCGCGTGCTCGCCTGGCTGAAGGCGCGCGGCATCGGGCGGGAGGACATGGTGCTCATCCGCTTGCCGCACGGCGCGCTCCCCAGCATCGCCATGCTCGGCGTGTGGAAGGCAGGCGCCGCCTGCACCGCGGTGGACGAGGACATGCCGCCAGAACGCGTGGACGCCATTGCCGCAGACTGCGCGTGCCGCGCCGTGGTGGACAAGGCCGCGTGGGCGGAAATCACCGCCTGCACACCCGCGCCGGGATACGCCGTGCCGGACCCGCATGATGCCGCCTACGCGGTGTACACCTCCGGCTCCACCGGGCACCCAAAGGGCGTGCTGCAGGAGTACGGCAACCTGGAGCAGTGCGGGCTTTCCCTGTGCCTGGGCGGGGAATCCATCCTGCAAGCGGGGGACCGCTACGCGGCGGTGCCGCCGGTGCATTTCGTGGCGTTCGTGATGATATGGCTCTTTGCGGTGGTGCGGCGCGTGACCATGTGCGTGATGCCGCTGGCCGTGGCGCGGGATCCGCGGCGCATCGGCGCGTACATCCGCGGGCGGTGCATCACGCACATCTCCCTGCCGCCCTCGCTGGGCAGCATGCTCACGGACATCCCGGACTGCCTGAAATACCTCATCGTCTCCGGCGAGGCCGCGCACGGCTTCTACAAGCCCGGTCCGTACAACGTGAACGTCTACGCCTCCAGCGAGAGCTTTTTCATGATCGCCAACTTCCGCATCGACCGCCCGTACGCCAAGACACCCATCGGCAGACCGGAGTTCGGCGGTGAAATCCACCTGCTGGCGGAGGACGACGCACCCGCGGCGGAAGGTGCGGCGGGCGAGCTCTGCTTCCCCTGTCCGTTCTTCCGCGGCTACATCAACCTGCCGCGGGAAACCGCGCGCGCGAAGCGAGGCGGGCTTTTCCACACCGGGGATCTGGCACGCAGGAACCCAGACGGCGTGTACGAGGTGGTCGGCCGCCTGGACGACATGGTCAAAATCGGCGGCAACCGCATCGAGCCCGCAGAGGTGGAGGCCGCCCTGCGCCGCGAACTCAACCCGGATTGGGTCGTCGTTCGCGCCAAGGGCAACCCGCCGCGCCTCTGCGCCTACTTCACCGGAAACGTTGCCGTGGACGACCCTGCCGCCCTGCGCGCACGCCTGCTGCGCTCCCTGCCGGAGTACATGGTGCCCGCCTTCTACATCCACCTGGATGAAATACCGCTCAACGCCAATGGCAAGCTGGACACCGCGCGCCTGCCGCAACCGAACGACGCCGTCCATGCGCCGTACACCGCTCCGCAAACCGACACGGAACGCCTGCTCTGCGACGCCATGGCGCGCGCGCTGGAAATAGAGCGCGTGGGGATGGAAGACGATTTCTACGCGCTGGGCGGGGATTCCCTGCGCACGCTGGAGGTGGTGTGCACGCCGGGGCTGGAGGTGCTGGACGCCTCCGCCGTGTTCCGTGGGCGCACCCCGCGCCGCATTTTGGAATGCATGCCCGCCGCAGTGCAGGAAACGCCCGCCGACACGCGCGGCGTGCCGCTCAACGACATGCAGCTCTACATGCTGGAGCGCGAGCGCATCACCCCCGGCACCACCATGTACAACCTCCCCTGCATGGTGCTGATGAACGCGGAGGCGGAACGCCTGGCGCGCGCCGTGGACGCCGCCGTGCGCCACCACCCCGCCCTGCTCTCCGTCTTTGAAAGGGAGCAAGACGGCACGCCGCTCCAGGTGCACCGCCCGGAGACGTTCAAGCCCACGGAGGTGGTGGACACCACGGAGGCGGAGCTGGAGAAGCTGTGCCGCACGCTCGCGCGGCCGTTCGCGCTGTTCGGCGCGCCGCTGTTCCGCAGCCGCGTCTTCCGCACGGAGAAAGCCGTGTACCTCTTCATGGATTTTCACCACGCCATGGTGGACGGCACCTCCATCAAGATTATCTCCGTCACCATCGACCGCGCGTACCGAGGCCTGCCCCTCCAGCCGGACCCCGGCCCCGCCACCATGCGCCGACGACACCACGAGGCTGATTCCCCCGCCGCGCATGACGACCTCCGCTACTTCGAGCAGCGCTACGGATGCCTCCCGCAGCCGCAGCTCCGCCCGCAGGTGGACCGCGACACCACGCAGGCGCACCAGGGTTTGCTGCAACAGCCGCTGCCTTTCACCGCCGCCGCGCTGGATGCGCATTGCCGCGCACACGGCATCTCACGCAACGTGTTTTTCGACACCGCTGCGCTGCTGGCCACCGCCGCCTACAACCGCAACCCGCGCGTGATGCTCACCTGGACCTACCACGGGCGCGGCAGCGCCGCGGATTGCGCCACCGTGGGATGCCTGCTGCAGGACTGCCCGCTGGCCGCGGATTTCTCGCATCCCATGACGCTGGACGAGCTGTACCGCGACGTGCGCGGGCAGGTGGAGCAGGGCATCGCCCACCGCGCGTATCCCTACACCCTGCGCCGCTTCCTGCCCCCGCAAGATGATTTGGCATGCGTGTTCTACCAGGACGACCTGCGGCAGATCGGCGGCGATTGGTCGGACCTCTACGAGCGCGTGCTGGACATTTCCCCGGTGGACGGGCGCGTGCAGAACGTGCTGGACATCGAGTTCACCGTGAATGACAACGGCGGGCTGGGCGTGCTGCTGGACTACGATGCGGACCGCTACAATGAAGCCGGCATGGTGCGCTTCCACGCGCTGCTGCGCGGCGTGCTGGCGGTAATGCTGGAGGGCGCGCCGGAGAGCGTGCAGACAATCTTGAAGAAAGGAGCATAATATGTGGTTGATACTCGCAATAGTGGCCACCCTGGCCTGGGGCTGGGAGGAAATTTTCCTTAAAGCCGGAACGGATGCCTCGCCCAAGTACGCGCCGCTGCGCATCGGCGTGTGCCTGGGCATAGGCGCGGCCATCCTCTGCGCCGCCTGCCTGCCCTTCTCGGAAAGCGGGCTGCCGCTGCCGGAACTCATCCGCCAAAACACCCTCTTCTTCTGCGTTCCGCTGGTGTACGGCCTCGCCCTGCTCATCGGCAACATCGGCTACCGCTACCTGGACGCCTCCGTCTATGCCCCGCTGGAGAACGCCGCCGGGGCGTTCCCCCCGCTCATCTTCATCGTCTGGTTCGCCTGCGCCGGCAAGCTCGGCACCCTCTGGGAGGAAATCTCGCCGCTGGACGCTACCGCCGCCGCCGCGGTGGTCGTCGGCATCATCTGGCTCGCGTTCTTGCAGCACCGCCACGCGCAGACCGTTTCGAGCAGCATCCGGCGCGGCGGCGCGCTGGCCCTGCTGTTCCCGCTGGTGTTCTGTCTGGTGGATGCGTTCGACACCTTCCTCTGCGGCGCCATCCTGGGCGGGGAAATCGGCGAGGGCATGGGCAGGGTGGACTTCCTCGCCCTCTACTCGCTCACCTTCGTCGGCATCGGCCTGGTCTGCTGGTGCATCCTGTACTGGAAGACGGGGCACCCGTACAACCCGCTGCGCCGCCAATCCGCGAACTTCCGCAAGGCCGCCGCGCTGGCATGCTGCGCCCAGGTGTCGTACGTCTTCGCCATGGCGGAAAACCCGCTGTACACCGCCCCCATCGTGGCGGGCTTCGGCATCGTCACCGTCGTCATTTCCCCGCGCTGCCTGGGCGAGCGCCTCTCCCCCGCGCAGTATGTGGCCGTTGCCCTGGTGCTGGCGGGCGTCCTCGCCCTCGGCATCTCCGAAGGACTGGAATACCTGAAAGATTAACGCCATGATTTCGCAACTCTCCATCAACGTCTCGCAAAAAGGAACCTCCCTCACCTACGCCCTCAACGGCCGCATCGACACCACCACCGCTCCCCAGCTCGCAGCCAACCTCCACCCCGACGGCGCACGGGAGCTTGTATTCGACCTAGCGGGCATCGACTACCTCTCCTCCGCCGGACTCCGCGTCTTCCTGCAGGCACAGGCCACTATGAACCAATCCGGCGGCACCATGCGCATCATCCACTGCCAACCCCACATCCAAAAGCTCTTCGAAATCGTCGGCTTCACCTCCGTCATGGACGTCAGCTGACGCAGGAATTCCAAATGACCTGGCTGGCAGGCGGTTGTACAAGCGCTATGTGTGTACACACATGGCGACGGTTCCATTTAGGATTGGGGATTTATCCGTCTTCGCGTGGCGCTTCGCGCCTTTGCTTCGCCGAGACAGGGGATGTCGGATTTGGGATTTTGTGAGCATGCCGGCGCCGTTTCAATGCTTCGCGGTGCTATTTGAGCAGTTTTCTTCCGTCCACTTGGGACAGGATTCGCATTTGCTCTATGGCAATCTTGTTTAATCGCCGCAACCGTTCGGGTTGCGGCAGGTCGTCTGCAATGAATAGGGCGTTGAGGTTTTCCATGTTGGATAGGCAAATCAGTTCATTAACCGAAGCGTAATCTCGGATGTTGCCCTTGCTGTCCGGATGGCTGTCCCTCCATTGCTTCGCAGTCATGCCGAACATAGCGACATTGAGAACATCGGCCTCGTCGGCATATATCAAGGAAGCCTGTTTGGGGGAGACCTGCGGAGGAATGAGGTTTTGTTTGATAGCATCGGTATGGATGCGGTAATTGATTTTGGCGAGTTCACGCTTGGCGGACCAACCGATGAGCCTTTGCTCCTCCTCTTTAAGGCGCTGGAATTCTTCAATAAGATAGAGTTTGAAGGCGACGCTAATGGCGGTGCCGAACTCGAAGGCAAGGTCTCGGACCGCATAAGTGCCGCCATAGCGTCCCTTGCGCACCATAATGCCTGTGGCATGCGTCTTTTCTATCCATTCGGTGGCACTAAGCACGAAATTGGGCAATCCCGCCTGCATTCTAAAGTGGTCGAATTCGACCACTTTGAAATCGGGATTGTGGATGAGTTCCCATGTTCCCAGCAATTCGAGCGTGTAGCGGTTCCGCAGCCAGTTCTTGATGACATCCGCTGCGCGGCTCTCGTCATTCTTTGCATTGGCCATATCCGTGAGGGAGATGTAGTCTTGGCCGTTAACGGAAATGATGCTGATGTCCGAATGCTGGACAGAAATGACAGGCATGGGATCATTGTATCATGTGCCGCATTGAGGCACAAGGGGGAATTGGACAATGGAAACGCCAACCACGCCAATCGACTATTGAAACGGATTAACCCAACGAGGCATAACCCAACACGCACGGAAACACGCAGGGGAGCGCGGCATGCGTTCCCCCGCGTCCTGTTGTATAACGCCGGCGTCAGCTGACACGGGGTTCGCCCTTGAAAGACGCGTGCGTGTGTGGTAGGATGGGCGGAGATGGAAGGCAACTACACGGAGAAGGACATCATGTCGCTGGACTGGCGGGAGCACATCCGCCTGCGCCCCGGTATGTACATCGGCAAGCTGGGGGACGGCACGATGGCGGACGACGGCCTGTACGTGCTGCTCAAGGAGGTCATCGACAACTCGATCGACGAGTTTGTGATGGGTGTCGGCAAGAAAATCCTGGTGAACATCGGGGAGGACGGGCTGTGCGAGGTACGCGACTTCGGGCGCGGCATCCCGCTGGGCAAGCTCTACGAGTGCGCCGCCAAGATCAACACCGGCGGCAAGTACGACGGCGAGGCCTTCAAGAAATCCGTGGGCCTCAACGGCGTGGGCATCAAGGCCGTCAACGCCCTCTCCGAGGAATTCGAAATCCAGGCGTACCGCGAGGGCAAGACGCGCCGCATGCGCTTCGAGCAGGGCGTGCTCGTGAAGGGCAGCGACTCCACCCGCAAGAACACCGAGCCCGACGGCACGCGCGTGGCCTTCCGCGTGGACCGCACCATCTTTGCGCCCAACGCCGCGTTCAACCCGGAGTTCGTGGAGCGCATGTGCCGCTACTACTGCTACCTGAACACCGGGCTCACCATCTGCCTGAACGGCCGCAACATCACCTCAAAAAATGGCCTGCTGGACTTGCTGAAGGAGGAGATGAAGGAGGAGCCGCTCTACGAGCCCATCCACCTGACAGGGGACGACATCGAGGTGGCCATTACCCACGGCGACCAGTACGGCGAGGAGTACTACTCCTTCGTGAACGGCCAGCACACCACCATGGGCGGAACCCACCAGGCCGCCTTCAGGGAAGCCATCGCCAAGACCCTGCAGGGCTTCTACAAGAAGAATTACGAGGCCGCCGACACCCGCGCCGGAATCCAGGCCGCCATCAGCTTGAAGGTCATCGAGCCCGTCTTCGAGTCGCAGACCAAGACCAAGCTGGGCAGCAACACCATGGGGCCGGACAAGGAGACCATCCGCACCTTCGTGCTGAATTTCCTGGCGCGCGAGCTGGACAACTACCTGCACCGCAATCCGGAAATCGCTGCCGCGATCGAGGACAAAATCAAGGAGAGCGAAAAGACGCGCAAGGAGGTGGCCGGAGTCACTGGCAAGATAGCCCGCGAGCGCGCCAAGAAGGCCAAGGTGCACACCCGCAAGCTGCGCGACTGCCGCGTGCATTTCGACACCAAGCACAAGCGCGCCAAGGAAACCATGCTCTTCATCACGGAGGGCGATTCCGCATCCGGCTCCATCACCACCGCGCGAGACGCGGAGACGCAAGCCGTGTTCTCCCTGCGCGGCAAGCCCGCCAACAGCTTCGGCATGAAGCGCGCCGCCCTCTTCGAGGAAAAGTGCAACGAGGAGCTGGACTTCCTCCACCTCGCGCTCAACATCGACCGCAGCATCGAGGACCTCCGCTACAACAAGGTGGTCATCGCCACGGATGCGGATGTGGACGGCATGCACATCCGCCTGCTGCTGCTCACCTTCTTCATCCAGTACTTCCCGGAGCTGATACGCGAGGGGCACCTCTTCATCCTGCAAACGCCGCTGTTCCGCGTGCGCAACAAGCAGAAGACCATCTACTGCTACTCCGAGGCTGAGCGCGACGCCGCCGTGGAGCAGCTCGGCAAGTCTCCCGAAATCACACGCTTCAAGGGCCTCGGCGAAATCTCGCCCGACGAGTTCAAGGGCTTCATCGGCGACGACATCCGCCTGGAGGAGGTCTCCCTGGAGAACGCACACAACCTCAAGGATATCCTCCGCTTCTACATGGGAACCAACACCGACGACCGACGCCAGTACATCGTGGACAACCTCATCGTGGAAGAGGATTTGGCTTAACAACACCCCGCCATGTACACCAGCTTCTTCGACGTCTTCTCCATCGGCATCGGCCCGTCCAGCTCCCACACCATGGGGCCCATGCGCGCCGCCGCGCGCTTTGTGGACGACCTGCGGGAGCGGCGTGTGTTCGACTCCGTGCGGAGCGTGAAGGTGGCATTGTACGGGTCGCTGGCGCTCACGGGGGAGGGGCACGGCACGCCCGGCGCCGTGGTGTACGGCCTGATGGGCTACGATGCCGAGAGCATGGAGCCGCAGGAGGCGCGGCCGCAGGAGGGTGACCTCACGCTCAAGCTGGGCGGCGAGCGCCCCATTGCGTTCTGCGCCGCCAGCGATATTGAGCTGAAGATGGAGGAAAGCCTGGCGGAGCACCCCAACGGCATGCGCTTCTACGCCTACGGCGAGCGCGGCGGACTCCTGCTGGAGGAAACCTTCTTCTCCGTGGGCGGCGGCTCCGTCAAGCGGCTCGACGAGATGGGCAGCGCCGACCCCGAGGACGCGCCGGTGGTGCCGTACGACTTCAACAGCTGCGACGAGCTGATGCGCTTCTGCAACGAGCGCCAGGTCACCCTGGGCGGCCTGGTGATGGCCAACGAGACCTCGCTGCGCCCCGTGCACAAGGTGAACATGAGGCTCAAGCTGGTGTACGACGTGATGATGGCGAGCATCGACCGCGGCGTGGCGGCGCAGGGCGCTCTGCCCGGCCCGCTGCACCTGGAGCGCCGCGCCCCGCATATCTTCAAGCGCATGCAGGAGCGCTTCCTGAGCACCCAGGTGGACCCGCTGGTCAACATGGACTGGCTCAACCTCTGGGCCTTTGCCGTGGCGGAGGAGAACGCCGCGGGCGGCCGCGTGGTCACCGCGCCCACCATGGGCTCCGCGGGCGTCATTCCCGCCGTGCTGCGCTACTTTGCCCGCGTGGGCGCCAGGGAGGCCGGCGTGTCCGTGGAGACGGGCGTGCACAACTTCCTGCTCTCCGCCTCCGCCATCTGCTCGCTCTACCGCGCCAACGCGTCCATCTCCGGCGCGGAGGTGGGTTGCCAGGGCGAGGTGGGCGTGGCGTGCTCCATGGCCGCGGGCGCCCTGGTGGCTGCCATGGGCGGCTCCAACGCACAGATCGAGAACGCCGCGGAGATTGCCATGGAACACAACCTCGGCCTCACCTGCGACCCCGTCTGCGGCCTGGTGCAGGTCCCCTGCATCGAGCGCAACGCCATCGGCGCCGTCAAGGCCGTCAACGCCGCGCGCCTCGCCCTCCGCGGCAACGGCACCCACTTCGTCAGCCTGGACAAGGTCATCGCCACCATGTACGAGACCGGGCGCAGTCTGGCCGCGGGCTACCGCGAGACCGCGCTGGCCGGATTGGCCAAGAACGCGCTGACCTGCTGATTTTGGGCTTGTCAAAATTCGGGAAGGGTGCTATACAGGCCGCGCGCAAGCGCGTGAAACCCCACAGAACCATGAACGCCATACCGAATGTACTTGCCGGGCGCTATGCCTCCGACGCCATGAAATCCATCTGGTCCGCCGAGGGCCGCATCGTGCTGGAGCGCGAGTTCTGGATTGCCGTGATGAAGGCGCAGAAGGATTTGGGCCTGGATATCCCGCAGGAGGCCATCGACGCCTACGAGCGCGTGAAGGGCCAGGTGGACGTGGAGTCCATCAACGCCCGCGAGCGCGTGACGCGCCACGACGTGAAGGCGCGCATTGAAGAATTTTGCGATTTGGCGGGCTGCCAGCACATCCACAAGGGCATGACCAGCCGCGACCTCACGGAGAACGTGGAGCAGCTGCAGATTTGGCGCTCCATGCAGATCATCCGCGACAAGGCGGTGGCCACGCTGGATCGCCTGGCGAAGCACGCCGGGACGTGGCGCGACCTGGTGTTTGCGGCGCGCACGCACAACGTGGCGGCGCAGGCCACCACCATGGGCAAGCGCGTGGCCATGTTCGGCGAGGAGCTGGTGCACTGGACCTGGGCGTGGTGCAGCGTGATGGACCGCTACCGCGTGCGCGGCCTCAAGGGGGCAGTGGGCACCCAGCTGGACCAGCTCTCCCTCTTCAACAAGGACGCCGCCACCGTGCTGCAGCTGGAGCAGCGCATCTGCCAGCACCTGGGCATTGCCGCCAAGTGGACCAACGTGGGCCAGGTGTACCCGCGCTCGCTGGACTTCGAGGTGATTTCCGGGCTGGTGGGGCTTTCCTCCGCACCCAGCAGCTTCTGCAAGACCTGGCGCCTCATGGTGGGGCACGAGCTCGTGACGGAGGGCTTCGCCAAGGGCCAGACCGGCTCCAGCGCCATGCCCCACAAGATGAACCCCCGCTCCTGCGAGCGCGTCAACGGCTTCCACGCCATCCTCAAGGGCCATCTTGCCATGATCGGCGGCATCATCGGCGACCAGTGGAACGAGGGCGACGTCTCCTGCTCCGTGGTGCGGCGCTGCGTGCTGCCGGATGCTTTCCTGGCGGCGGACGGGCTGTTCGAGACCTTCATCACCGTGCTGGACCAGATGCAGGCGTATGAGCCGGTGGTGCGCACGGAGCTCAACCGCTACCTGCCCTTCCTCATGACCACCACCATCATGATGGCCGCCGTGAAGCGCGGCGTGGGCCGCGAGGAGGCCCACGAGGTCATCAAGGAGCACGCCGTGGCCGTCTCCAACGACCTGCGCGAGGGCCGCATCTCCACCAACGACCTGCTGGACCGCCTGGGCGCGGACGGCCGCCTGAAGCTCACGCGGGACGAAATCCAGGCCATCTACGACGCCAACGCCGGGGACACCGGCATGGCCGGCAGCCAGGTGGACGCCTTCACCGCCATGGTGAAGGAGCTGGCCGACAAGTTCCCGGCCGGCGTGGGCTACACCCCCGGTGCCATCCTGTAAATTCCTTTCATCTTTCCCAAAACTTCGCCATGAAGGCCACCGCCAAAGAGACCGTGCTGATGGAGAACGGAGCGTTCCGTCTCACCACGCAGCGGCTCACCCAGATGGACGGCCTGGAGGCGGAAATCACCAAGGAGGGCAATCTGCGCATCTCCGCGCACGGACAGGAGCGCACGGTGGATATCCCCAAGAAGCTCCCCAAGGGATGCGCCGCCTACCACGGCTCCATCCCCGTCCTCGGCGCCATGTACAACCTCGCCATCAAGGAGCTGCACGACGACATCAACCCCGACGGCCACATGCTCGCCGGAGCCAACTGGTCCACGGTGTGGACGCGCGACATCGCGTACGCCGTGGCGCTCGGCGCCGCCGTGGCCGCACCGGAACCCTGCCGCGCCAGCCTGGATTCCCGCGTGAAGCACGGCGTGGTCATGCAGGACACCGGAACCGGCGGCGGCTGGCCCGTATCCACCGACCGTGTGGCGTGGGCGCTGGGCGTGTGGGCGCTCTTCAAGGTGACGGGCGACCGCGCGTGGCTGGAGCATTGCGCCAACGTGCTGCAGGCCACCCTGGAGCAGGACGCCGCCGTGCTGCCGCCCAACCGCATCCTGCGCAGCGGCGAGACATCGTTCATCGACTGGCGCGAGCAAAGCTACCCGGACTGGATGACCCCGGCGGACATCGGGGCGTCGTACGCGTTCGGCACGAACGTGCTGCACTACATCTGCCGCCAAATCCTGGCGCGCATGCTGCACCTGCTGGGCCGCAAGAAGGAGGCCAAGCCCTACGAGGAGCAGGCCGCCGCGCTCGCCACCGCCATCCGCGACAGTTTCTGGGACAAGGGCACGCGCCAGTTCGGCATCATGCGCCTGGCCAACGGCTACCACGACGAGCGCACGGATTCCCTGGCCACCGCCCTCGCGGTGCTTTGCGGGCTGCAGAGCAAGTACGCGCAGGACGCCCTCACCCGCCTTCCGCGCTCCCCGTGGGGCACGCCCGTGTTTGCGCCGTACAAGGTATCCCAGAGGGATGCGTACCACAACCGCGCGGTGTGGCCGTTTGTGGAGGCGTACGTGATGCTGGCGCATGCGGAATTGCAGGACACGGCGGGCGCGGGGCGCTCCATGTCGCACCTGCTGCGCGCATGCATGGCCTTCGGTACCAACAAGGAGAACTTCAACGCGGAGACCGGAGAGGCTGGCGGCACCATCCTGAACTCCGACCGCCAGCTGTGGAGCGTGTCCGGCATGCTCGGCCTCTTCTACCACGGCATCTTCGGCCTCCAGTACGAAAAGGAGAACCTGGTCATCGCCCCCTGCGTGCCCAAGGAGTACCGCGGCAGCCATTGGCTCACCGGACTGCGCATCCGCAACATGGTGGTGGACATCCACATCAACGGTTTCGGCACGGAAATTGCCTCCGCCATGATCAACGGCAAGCCCGGCTCGCCCGTCATCCCGCTGGCCACGGAGGGCCACGTGCAGATTGAGCTGGAGCTGCTGCCCAACGAGGACGACGAGGCCCCCGCGCAGCCGCCCGCCGCGCAGGACGACCTGCCGGAGCCGGAATGGGATTCCCCCACGCCGGAGATGCTGCGTTGGAAACCCGTTCCCGGCGCCGTCTCCTACTGCGTGTTCCGCAACGGCACCGCCCTGGCATCCACCGCAGACTGCGCCCTGCCCGTCTCCTCCACCGCCCCCTACACGGAATACCAGGTGCAGGCACGCAACGCCGACACCTTCTCCTGCCTCAGCAGGCCGTATGAGGTCGCCGCGCCCGGCGCCGTCGTCAAGCTTGTTCCCTTCCGCATCGGCGAGCACGCGGAATACCCCGTGGACCACGGCCGCGCCTGGCTGGACACCCGCCCCTGCACCGCGCACCTGGACTACATGGACACCTACCTGCCCAGCGGCGTGTACACCGTGCGCGTGCGGTACTGCAACGCCACCGCCTCCCTGCGCGACGCCGACACGTGCGCGCTGCGCGAGCTGGAGGTGGACGGCATGCCGCGCGGCATCGTGGTGCTGCCGCACAACACGGAAGCCGGGCAGTGGGAGGACTACACGCTCACCGCGCCCGTCGCCGTGCCGCTCACGGAGGGGCGGCACGTGTTCTCCCTGCGCTACACGCCGCGCTGCGTGAACGCCAACGGCTCCACCAACCAGTGCATGGTGCAGGAGCTCATTGTCACGCGAATCAAGTAAACCGCGCGCGGTTTATTTCTCCTTGCTTGGCCAGCCGACGGTCTGGTGGAGGATGGCGCGCTCCTCGCCCTTGAGGCCGAGCTCGCGCGTGAGCGCATCCGTGTCAATCAACCCGCGGATGACGGTGGCCAGGCCCTTGGAGGTGGCGTACAGGTACACGTTCTGGTAGGCGGAGCCCACATGGCAGCGGCCCCAGGCGTCGTCCTTGGCCGTGAAAATCAAATGCACGGGCGCATCGTTCACAAAGTCCTGCGTGGCGCAGAGCGGGATCAGGTTCTTGTCGTTCACCTTCTCCAGCGTGTTCTTCTGGCCGTCGTACATCCAGGTTCCCTCCTTGGTGAGCACGTAGAGCCCCATGTTCTGGAGGTTGCGCGCGGTGGCGATGGTGCGCTTGCCGTGCGAGTTCGCGCCCCACGCCACCCACAGGATTTCCGAGAGCGTCTGGTCGTCCACCGCCTTGTCCTTGTCGTAGAAGCGACCGCTCTGGCGCTGGTCGATGGCCTGCATGAGCGGCATACCGCCCGTGATGACGGGCTTGGGCAGCTGCTTCACCTCGCCCGCCAGCGCGGGCACTCCCAGGGCCACCAGCCCCGCTGCCAAAATCGATTTCTTCATCATGTTCATATCCAATATGGTTGCCAGCCATCCACCCTACGCGCTAACAAACAGCATGTCAAGAAGAAATGACACGGATGCGGCGCGCTCTCAGGAGCGGAGGGGGAAGGAATCGGAGAGCGGGTAGTCCGGCACGTGGATGAGCTGGACGCCGTAGAGTTCGGCGATGGCGGGGGCCTGGGAGGCGGGGTAGTCCTCGCCGTAGTAGATGGTTTTGACGCCGTGTGCGCAGAGGGCCTGCATGCAGGAGGTGCAGGGCATGGTGGTGCAGGCCACGATTTTGGCCTCTCCGCGCTTGAAGAGGCTGCAGAGGTTGATTTCCGCGTGGAGCATGAATTTCTGGCGCTCCTCGCGGGAGTCCCAGAAGCCCTCCGGGGCGGTGAATCCAGGGAAGAGTCCGTTGTAGGCGGTTCCGATGACGCGGTTGTCCTTGTCCAGCGCGGCGGCGCCCACCTTGCGGTAGGGGTCCTCCGAGCGCAGGGCGGCCACGTGGGCCAGGGCCATCACGTACTGGGGGATTTGCAGTCTGTCTTTCATGGCGGGGTGGGGGTATGGGAAAATTCAGATGCGGGTGGTGAGGGCGTATCCGGCGAAGAGCAGCAGCACGCCCAACACAAGCGATGCCAATATGTAGGCGAGACCGAGCCCGATGGCTCCCTGCCGGACGAGCGCCAGGTTCTCGTTAGCGAAAGTGGAGAATGTGGTGAAACCGCCGCATACGCCCACGGTGAGCGCGGCGCGCAAATCCGGGTGCAGGGAGAACCCGCGCTCGAACAGCCCGGTGAGCAGGCCGAGCAGCAGGCAGCCGGCCAGGTTGATGGCGAGCGTGTGCCACGGGAACGCGGTGGTTTCCACCCAGCTCTTCACCAGGAGCCCGGTGAGGTGGCGCAGGATACCCCCCACAAAGCTGCCGAGTCCGATGAAGAGCGCGGTCTGCATGGAGATTGCGTGTTACGCCATGCGGGCGTGGGCATCCGCCTCCACGGCCTTCCAGAGGGAGTCGATTCCGGCTTCCACGGCGGCCTTGGAGGTTGCCACGTCCGCGCCCTTTTCGCCGTGGGCGAAGAGGTAGTACTTGATCTTGGGCTCCGTGCCGCTGGGGCGCACCGCAAAGCTGCGACCGTCCGCCAAATCGATGAAGAGCATCTTCTCCGCGGGCACGGGGTCGCCCTCCGCGTCCACCATCTTGCCGGAGGAGAAATCGCGCACGGCCACCACGGCGGCGCCGTCCATCTCCTTGGGCGGGTTGGCGATGTAGTCCTTGGTGAGGGCGGCGATCTTGGCGGCGCCGTCCGCGCCCTCCATGACGATGTTCTTGCCGAGCTCCTTGTAGTAGCCGAGCTCCCTGTAGATGTTGTTGAGGTACTCCAGCAGGCCGATTCCCTGTGTGGCGAGGTAGGCGTTCATCTCCGCGAGGCAGAGGGCGGCGCAGTTGGCGTCCTTGTCGCGCACGAAGTCCTGGGCGAGATAGCCGTAGCTTTCCTCGCCGCCGAAGACGAAGTACTTGCTGCACTCCAGGCGCAGGGCGCGGGTCTGCTCCTCGGTCATGGAGCGGTAGCCCTTGCGCCTCTCCGCGGGGATGGCGTCCTCATACTTGCCGAGCTTGGCGGCAATCCACTTGAACCCGGTGAGCACGTTCACCGTGGCAATGCCGAAATGCTCCGCGATGGCATCCTGCAGCGGCGAGGTCACAAAGGTTTTCACCATCACCGCGTGCTCGATGTTCTGCGGCGTCACCAGCCCCAGCTCGCGCATGCTCATGCAGCGGTACCACGCCAGCAGGCAGCCCGTTTGGTTGCCCGTGAGCAGCTGCATCTTGCCCGTCGCCTTGTCGCGCACGGCAATGCCCATGCGGTCGCAGTCCGGGTCCGTGGCAATCACCAGGTCCGCGTTCTCGCGGTCCGCCTGGGCGATGGCCATATCCAGCGCGGGCGCGTTCTCCGGGTTGGGGCTGGCCACGGTGGGGAAGCGGCCGTCCTGTACGTCCTGCTCCGGCACGGTGGAGAGCTGGCAGCCGATGCTCTTGAGCATGGGAACGATGCAGCGCTTGCCGGTGCCGTGCAGGTTGGTGTACACCACCTTGGCGGACGCCTTGCCGAAGACCTCCGGGCGCAGCACGATGCCCTTGAGGCGCTTGATGTAGATATCGTCCACCTCCGCGCCGAGCACGCGCAGCTTGCCCTGCTGGTCCGCGGGCAGGGGCTCGTAGGTGTCGCTGGTGAGCGCGTTCACCTCGGCGATCACGCCTTTGTCGTGCGGGGCCACCAGCTGGGCGCCGTCGTTGAAGTAGGCCTTGAACCCGTTGTCGTGCGCGGGGTTGTGGGAGGCGGTGATCATCACGCCCGTGTCCGCGTTCAGCTCACGGATGGTGAAGGACACCTCCGGCACGGAGCAGGGGCCGTCGAACAGCGCGCAGTCGCAACCCAAATCCGTGCAGATGCGCGCGCATAGCTCTGCGAAGTCCCGCGAGAAGTGGCGCGTGTCGTGCCCGATGACGATGAGCGGCTTGCGCCCGGTGCCCTCCGCCTCCACGAAGCGGCGCACATAGGTGATGAGACCGCGCATGGCGCGCCCCACGTTGAAGTAGTTCATGCTGGCGGTGCCCACGCAGGGGAATTCCGGGCGCCCGTTGACGCCGCCCTTGCCCTGTTCCGCGGGCATGACGATGTTGCCGACGGTGCGTCCGCGCAAGCCTCCGGTGCCGAAGGCGAGGGTCTTGTAGAAGCGGTTGTTGAGCTCGTCCCACTCGCCGGCCTCCACCAGCTCGGTGATGGCGGCGGGCACCACGGGATCCGCCGTGCCGCCGGTGAGCAGCCTGATGTTCTCAAGGGACGATGCAAGCAGCCTGCCGTCCGCAACCGCCTGTTCCAATACGGGGAAAATCTTGTCTAGCATACGCGCACCATCCTACCACGCGCACCACCTCCCCGCAAGCACAATCGCGCGCGGGAGTTTGTTTCGCCACCCGCGCGCATACGCGACATGGGCTTGACTCGGCGCGCGGGGTGGCGTATCATGGCATGCGTAAACGACGGCATTATGAAAGTAACCATCAACCAAAAAGGAAAGGCCTACGAGGTGGTGCTCGAAGGGCGTCTGGACACCACGACCGCCCCGAAGTTCCAGGAGGACATCACGCCGCTGATGCAGGCGGCGCAGGCGGAGATCGTGCTGGACTGCGCGCAGCTGGAATACACGTCCAGCCAGGGCTTGCGCCTGTTCCTGATGCTCCAGAAGAGCGTGATGAAGAACGGGGGCTCCCTGGTGATGAAGAACATGATTCCCCCCGTGAAGGAGGTGTTCGACATCACCGGCTTCTCCAACATCATCAACATCCAGTAAGCGCCCGCGGCGCACCCTCGCGTTATGGAGCCCAACGATTCCCACGGGCTGGACCTCCACTGCCAGCTCATCCTGGAGGAATACCGGGACATGCAGCCCGTCTTCGCCACCATGAAAGAGGTGGTGACCACCGAGCTCAAGAAGTGCCTGTCCCGCTTCAACATCCTCGTCACCGCCGTGGAGGCGCGCATCAAGTCCGAGGACAGCCTCATCGGCAAGCTCCAGCTCAAGGGCCACAAGTACAAGACCCTGGGCGACCTCACGGACATCATGGGCGCCCGCATCATCACGTTCTACAGCGACGAGGTGGACAAGATAGCGGCGCTCATGGAGGACCTCTTCGAGATTGACCGCGAGAACTCCGTGGACAAGCGCAAGATGCATGAGCTGAACAGCTTCGGCTACATGTCGCTCCACTACATCTGCCGCATCCCGGAGAAGCTGTACCACGACCCCGCGCACCCGGAAATCAACGAGTACCGCTTCGAGCTGCAAATGCGCACCGCCCTGCAGCACGTGTGGGCCAACATCAACCACGACACCGGCTACAAATCCGGCGTGGAGGTGCCCGTGGAGCACCTGCGCAACCTCACCCGCCTGGCCGGCATGCTGGAGCTGGCGGACGACGAGTTCAGCCGCATCCGCCGGCAGATCACGGACTACCGCCGCAAGGTGCAGACCCTGGTGAGCAGCGGGAACTTCGACGAGGTGGGGCTCAACGGCGACACCTTCCGCAGCTACCTCACCATCCACCCCTTCGAGCGCCTCACCGGCCGCATCGCCGCCATCAACCAGGCGGAGGTGATGCAGGACCTGCCCATGCGCTACCTGGACGTGCTGCAGCACATGGGGTTCAAGACCCTGGGGGACGTGGAGAAGATGAAGCACGACTACTCGGAGGCGGCGTACCAGCTTGCCCTCCACCAGCTGGGCGGCACGGACCTGGACATCATCTCGTCCTCCCTCGCCCTGCAGGACCTGTGCATCGCGTACCTGGTGCAGAACGGGTACGGCGAGAAGGACCTGACACAATTTTTCGAATCCATCAACGGCCCCGGCCCGTACAACATCACCCGCGCCAAGCGCATCCTGGAGCTCGTGGCCGACCTGCAATGGACCTCACCCACCCAACCTTAAGACAATGTCAAACAAATACACCGACACCACCCTTTTCGACAAGGCGATGATATTCGCCGTGAAGGCCCACGCCAACACCGAGCGGCGCGGCAAGGGATTCCCCTACATCGTACACTGCATGGAGGCCGTGGAAATCGTGGCCACCATGACCAACGACCCCGAGATGCTGGCCGCCGCCGCCCTGCACGACACCGTGGAGGACACCCCCACCACGGTGGAGGACATCCGCCGCGAGTTCGGCGACCGCGTGGCGGAGCTGGTGGACGCGGAGAGCGAGAAGCGCGTGGAGGGCTCCTCCCCGGAGGACACCTGGCACGCCCGCAAGGAAGCCGCCATGCGGCACCTGGCCAACGCGCCGCTGGAGGTCAAGATTGTGGCCATGGGCGACAAGCTGTCCAACCTGCGCGGCATTGCGCGCGATTTCTCCAAGGAGGGCAACCACGCGTGGGAGAAGTTCCACTGCAAGGACCCGCATGAGCACGCGTGGCGCTGGCGCGGCCTGCTCAAGGCCTTCTCCGGCCTGGAGAACACCACCGCGTACGTGGAATTCTCCAAGCTGGTGAACTACGTGTTCAGCCGCGTGTCCAGCGGGTTCTCCTTCGAGGAGCTGCCCGGCGACATCATCATGGTGGAAGGCGTGCTGGATGCCGACGGCGCGCAGAAGATTGTGGCCACCATGGCGAAGCACCATGTGTACACCCTCAACTTCGCACAGGTGCCCAGCGTGAAGTACGCCGCCATCCGCACCCTCCTCTCCGCGCGCCGCAGCGGCCTCGTCTTCTTCATCGTCGATGCCACCCGCGACGTCGCCCAGCGTTTCGAGACCACCGGCGCCGCAAGCTTCATCAGCATCATGCGCAGCCCCAGCCGCGTCGACATGTCCGACTACAAGGAATCCGGCGACGGCTTCACCGCCATCTCCTACTTCAAGAACGACGGCGACTCCATGATGAAGCTGTACTACGACTTCATGCCGTCCTCCGTGGTGGAGCGCGAGAAGCGCATCGCGCGCGCCGCGTTCATCATGGGCATCCCCACGCCGATGAGCGGCGACATCGTGCACGACGGCCGCCGCAACGGCATCACCTTCGAGCGCGTGCTCAACAAGCGCTCGTTCGCGCGCATCATGAGCGAGGAGCCGGAGCGCCTGGAGGAGATTGCCACCACCTTCG
>JAUNNT010000034.1:1346-28135 GCA_030531305.1 Akkermansia sp. | reverse complement strand
TTTGCGGCCTGAGTGCCAGGCAAGCACGGGGCGGGGTGCGGTGGCGCGCACCCCGCCTTTTTTTTGCCGTTGCGCGCGTCCGCCCGCCGCCGCAGCGTGGCGCGGATTAGGCTTGCAATGCGCGCCGCGCGCGGTAGAATGGTGGGCGTTATGGCAGACCGCACTCAGCAGGATCCCGTCCGCATGGAAAAAATCGTCAGCCTTTGCAAGCGCAAGGGGTTCATCTTTCAGTCAGCAGAAATCTACGGCGGCCTGAACGGCTGCTGGGACTACGGTCCCCTGGGCGCCGAGCTCAAGCGCAACCTCAAGGACTACTGGTGGCGCGTTAACGTGCAGGAGCGCCCCGACATCGTGGGCATGGACGGTGCCATCCTCACGCACAACTCCGTGCTCACGGCGTCCGGCCACGTGAACGGCTTCACCGACCCGCTGTGCGACTGCCTGTTAAGCAAGGAGCGCCTGCGCGCGGACCAAATCCCCGCGCAGAGCGGCGTGGCATACTGGTGGAAGGGCGCGGCCAAGAAGGACGGCTCCTGGAGCACGTCCAAGGAGTTCTCCATGCTGGTGCCGGATGCCGACGAGAAGAACGCCAAGGTGGCTCGCAAGGGTGCGCTGCAGTACTACAGCCAGATTGCCGGCAAGGGCGTGCAGCCCGGCGATTTGGAGCTGAAGGAGGAGCGCACGGAAAACGTGACGGACTCCGTGCGCTACAACCCCGCCAACGGCTCGCTGGTGACGGAGGCGCGCTCCTTCAACCTGATGTTCAAGACCACCATCGGCGCCGCGTCGGACGAGAACGACCCGTCGAGCATCGGCTGGCTGCGCCCGGAAACCGCGCAGAGCATCTTCTGCCAGTACAAGAACATCCTGGATTCCTCGCGCATGAAGATACCGTTCGGCATCGCGCAGATTGGCAAGTCCTTCCGCAACGAAATCAACCCGCGCAACTTCACCTTCCGCTCCCGCGAATTCGAGCAGATGGAGATTGAATACTTCTGCCGCGAGGAGGACGGATTCCGCCTCACCGACGAATGGCTGGAGCGCTGCCTCACCTTCTACGAGAACATCGGCATCCCCCGCGACAAAATCAACGTGCTGGACGTGCCGGCGGAGGAGCGCGCCTTCTACTCCAAGAAGACGTACGACCTGGAATACCTGTTCCCGTTCGGCCTCCAGGAGCTGCAGGGCGTGGCCTACCGCACCTGCTACGACCTCACGCGCCATCAGGAGGGTTCCGGCAAGCCCATGGAATACTTCGACGAGACGACGCGCGAAAAGTTCATCCCGCACGTGGTGGAACCCTCCGCCGGGTGCGACCGCACCGTCCTCGCCGTCCTCTGCGAAGCCTACGACGAGGAGGAGCTGGGCACCGACGGCAAGAGCGACATCCGCATCGTGATGCGCTTCCACCCGCGCATGGCCCCCATCAAGGCCGCCATCTTCCCCCTGCTCAAGAAGAACGAGGAGCAGGTGCGCATCGCCCATGAGATTGAGGAGACCCTGCGCCCGTACATGAACGTGTTCTACGACGAGGGCGGGGCCGTGGGCCGCCGCTACCGCCGCCAGGACGAAGTGGGCACCCCTTTCTGCATCACCGTGGACTTCGAGACCCTGGGCGAGGAAGGCTCCGACCCCGCGCTCAAGGACACCGTCACCATCCGCCACCGCGATTCCATGGAGCAGGAGCGCGTGCCCGTGAAGGATATCCTGCACTGGCTGCTCAAGCGCATCCACTAAGGTGGATTAGGATTAGGACATTGCCCTCAAACTTGCCGCCTCAGTAGTTCCTGGGCAGGCGGGGACCGAGTCCGGTGAAGATTTCCCAGACGATGGTGCCGGCGCGCTCGGCGACCTCTGTGACGGGGATGTGCGGGCCGATGAGCTCCACCTCGTCGCCGGGCGCGGCATCAGGCACGTGGGTGACATCCGCCATGATTTGATCCATGGTGACGCGGCCGAGCATGGGGCAGAACTGACCGCGGATGCACACGCGGGCGCCGGCGCCGGAGAGTCGGCGGCTCCAGCCGTCGGCATAGCCGATGCCGATGGTGGCGACGCGCGTGGGACGGTCGGTGACGTAGGTCCTGCCGTAGGCGACGCCGTGTCCTGCGGGGAGCTCGCGGATGAGGGAAACGCGGGAGGAAAGGCGGAGTGTGGGGCGCAGCACGCCGTCGTAGATGGAGGCCATGGGGGCCACGCCATAGAGCAGCAGGCCGGGGCGCGCCAGGTTGGCGCAGGGGATTTCATAGCCCAGCTCCCCTGCACTGGCGGCAATGTGGCGGTAGCGCAAGTCGAAGTGCTGCGAGAGGGTCTGCACGCAGTCGGTGAACACGCCGATTTCGTCCTGGGTGAACGGCACATCCTCGTCCGCCGCGGGGAAATGGGACATCACGCCCTCCACGAAGAGGTTGGGCAGCGCGGCGATCTGCGGAGCGACCCCGCCGAGCTCGGTTGGGAGGAAGCCCTCGCGGCCCATGCCGGTGTCCACGGCGATATGGACGGTAAAGGTGCGGTTGCCGAGGGCGGCGAGGCTCTGGAAATGGCGTGCCTCCTCCATGGTGGAGATGGTGCAGCACCAGCCCTGCTCCACAATCTCCGCGCGCTCGTCGGGGATGGTGGGTCCCAGGATGAAGGGCTTGGTGCGGAGGTTGGCGAGGGTGATGCGGCGGGCCTCCCCCGCGTTCGCCACGCCGAAGTACGCGATGCCGTCGGCATCCAGTCGGCGGGCGACAGGCTCCAGGCCGTGGCCGTACGCGCCGGCCTTGATGACGGGCATGAGCGCGGTGTCCGGCAGGGCCTGGCGTGCGATGTCCAGGTTGTGGGCGATGGCCTCCAGGTCCACATCCACCCAGGCGCGCGGTGAACTCTCGTGGTTCATGGCTTCATTTTACACCAAGCACCGGCTTTCGCAAGCCAGAATGCACATGGGTGTGCCGCGGGCGGACGGGACATGCGGGTTTTGGCGGTGCGCTTGCGCGGTGTGGTGCGGGCGGCTATGCTGCAGGCGTTCGGTGCATGGCAGCACCGGGCGTTTACTGTCATGAGTACGGAAAGAGAGAAACAAACATGGTTGGCCGGATTGCTCCAGGGCTGGGGCATGAAGGAGGTTTGGGCCAAGGTGCTGGCGGGTGCCCTGCTGGGCATCCTGGGTGCGCTGGGCGTGTTGGGTAGCACGTCGTGCAGCGCGGATACCGCAGCCAAGGCCGCACGCCTCCACGAGCTGTATCACACGCTCAGCGGCCAACCGTGCATCCTGGTGACCACGCAGAAGTAGAATTCGCTGGCAGGATGGCGCGCACTCCCGGCACATGACGGGGGTGCGCGTTTTGTTTACTCGGGCAAAAGTAATTAAGATTAAGATTAGGATTAGGATTAGGACTATTCAGGGAACAGGCGCATGGCACGGAGAAATTTCCTAATCTTAATCCTAATCCTAATTGCCCGCACCGCAACGCGGGGCGGGCGTGCGTTTTACTCCGCTCGCCCCGTGATGGCTTTTGTAAAGCTCTCCATGGCGGCGGTGAGCGCGGTGGAGTGGTAGTACTCCCTGGCCTTGAGCTCGGAGTTCACCTTGATGACGGCGAAGAGGGCGTCATCGTACTGGGCGGGGGTGACATCCGTGCGCTGCTCCAGGATTTTCTGCACCTCCTCCTGCTTGGAGAGGATGAGCTGGACGGCGCGCTCCACGTTGGCGGCGAGGTCGGTGACGGCGGGGGCGGCGGCATCCGCGGAATCCTTGTCCTTCACGCCATTGAGGATGGAGGTGAGCTGGGTGAGGCAGGAGATGACCTCGTCCTGCACGGCGTAGTAGTCCTGCGGGGTGGAGGGATTGTCGGGCAGCTCGGCGAGCGCGGGGCAGCAGAGGGCGGCTATCAGGCAGGTGACGATGGTGTTTTTCATAAGCGTGAATCAGAGTTCAATCCAGGGGAGGCGGTTGGCGCGGGGAGCGCAGTGGAGCGCGGTGGGCAGGCCGATTTCATCCAGCGTGGCCTGCATGGCGGCGTGCGCGATTTCCGGGGTGTTGCACTCCGGGCTGATGTGGGCGAGCACGAGGTGGCGCAGGCCGGGGTGCGCCACCGTGCGCACAAAGTCGCACGCCTGCACGTTGGAGAGGTGCCCGCTGGGGCAGGTGATGCGCTCGATGAGCCGCTTGGGGCGCCCGGAGTTCTGCAGCATCTCCTCGTCGTAGTTGGACTCCAGGTACAGGGCGTCCACACCCGCCAGCAGCTCGTCCATGCCGCGCATGATGCGCCCGGTGTCCGTAACGTAGCCGAGCTTGGCGCCGCCACACTCGAAGAGGTAGCCGAGGGGGTCCGCGGCGTCGTGGCTCACGCTGAACGGGGTGACGCGCAAGTCCTCCAGCTCCACGGTGGCGCCGGGTTCCAGGAAGGTGTAGGCGGCGTCCGGCGCCGCAGCGCGGAGGTCCAGCGAAAGGTAGCGGCTGCAGTAGACGCGCGGGGAATACTTCTTGCAGAACTGGCCGAGACCGGCGATGTGGTCCACGTGCTCATGGGTGATGAACACGCCGCTGATTTGCGGGGCGGGGACGCCGCAGTCCTGGAGGGAGTTGCGGAGGCGCAGGCAGCTGATGCCGGCGTCCACCAGCACGCTCACGCGCCCGGTGGACACCACGGTGGCGTTGCCTTGGCTGCTGCTGGCCAGTACAGAGAAGCGGAGCATGGCTCGCAATCAGATTTCATCGTCCTCCGCGGGCTGCGGGGCGGGAGCGGCGGCGGGCAGCAGGTCGTCCGTGGCGGGCGGCGCCACATCCGCGGGCGTGAGCTTGTCCACGGGCTTGCCGTTGAGCTTGCCGGTCTGGGCGTGCAGGAAGGCGGTGATTTCGCGCACGGCGGATTCGGTGGGCGTGATGCCGTTCTCGGTGATGCACATGATGCGCACGGCATCCTCCAGGGTGTCAACGGTGCCTGTGTGGAAGTACGGCCAGGTGAGGGCCACGTTGCGCAGGTTGGGCACGCGGAAGAGGTCCTTGTGGGCGGGGTCCTTGGTGAAGTCCATGCGGCCGAAGGCGCCCTCCTGGTACTCCGCGTTCTTGGCGGCGGCGGGTTCCACGCCGTCGGGGTGGCATGCGGCGCATGAGGCGTCCTCCGCGCGGTTGGCGTGCGTGCCGGGAATGCCCTTGGTGGCGAGCTCGCGGAGGTCGGCGTGGGTGTTGATGTTCTCAAAGCTGATGCCTCCGAGGGTGGGACCGGCGTGACAGGTGGCGCAGCCGTAGAGCACGTACTTCTTGAGCCCCTGCTTCTGCTCGGATGTCAGCGCCTCGGTGTCGCCCTTGAGATAGCGGTCGAAGTCGGAATCCGGAGTGACGAGGGTCTGCTCGTAGGCGGCGATGGCATCCGTGATGGTATCGCCCGTGATGCCCTCGTCACCGTACGCCAGCGCGAAGAGCGCGGCCAGGCGCGGGTCCTTGCCCAGCTTGTCGGCGATGGCCTGCCAGTCCTCGGGGTACTGGTAGCCCATCTCCACGGGGTTGAGCGGGGGGCCGCCGGCCTGCTCCTGGAGGTTGGCGGCGCGGCCGTCCCAGAACTGGCGGATGTTGCCGGCGGCGTTGAAGACGGAGGGTGCGTTCACACCGCCCTGCTGCGGCTTGCCGTCCGTGCCGGGCACGCCGTCGGACTTGGGTTTGTTGTCGGTTCCGCCCTTGGTGAGGTCGTGGCAGGAGGCGCAGGAAACCTCGTTGTTGGTGGAGAGGCGGGGATCGTTGAAGAGCAGCTGGCCGAGCAGCACGCGCGCCTTGTCCTCACGCGTGGCGGGAGCGGGCACGGGGGAGATGGGAATGAACATGCGCGCCTGCGCGCCCTCCGGCTTGTAGCGGTTGCGCAGGGCCGCCACGTCGGCGGGCGTGAGCGCGGAGCCCAGGTGCACGGCGGAGTACGATGCCGGGGGCATGCGGCGCGTGGAGAGCACGCGGTCCATCTTGAGGTAGTCCACCACGCCGGAGTGCAGCGAGTGGTCCGGCTCCAGCGTGAACGTGGCCTTGGCGGCGTTCACGTGCCGCTGCATGAGGCCCAGCGAAAGCGCGTTCAGGAAGGAATTGGGCTTGGCGTCCGCGGCGTGGCAGGCGGCGCACTTGTAGTCCAGCACAACCTTGGCCTGGTTGGCGGCCTCCACGGGGTCGGCGGGTGTGGGCGGCTGCTGGGATTCCTGCATGGCGCGGTGCAGGCCAACGGAGATGCAGGTGACGGCGCCGCCCATCACGGCCGTGCACAGCAAGGCGAAAAACAGTTTGGCGAAATGCGATTTCATCTTGAGTTGTTTCTTGAAATGATGCGTCTATCCGACGTTGTGGGACATTCTAACATTTTTCCCCGGCGCTGGCAAGCGGGCATTGCGCGATTTTGGTGCAGAGTTCGGTTGCACACGGCGGCGGGGAATGGTAGAATGGGAACGATGAAAACAGTTAAGGCAATCGGGGTTGATTTCGGAGGGACGAGCATCAAGATAGGCGTGACGTGCGGGAGCGAGGTGCTGGCCAAGGCGGAACCGCTGCCCACGCAGGAGTTCGATTCCCCCAAGGGCATCATGGCGGCCATGTGCGGGAGCATCCGCGGGCTGCTGCAGGAGCACCCCGATGCCGCAGCCGTGGGGCTGGGCATGCCCGGCTGGGTGGACTTTTACAAGGGCATCCTCTACCAGCTGACCAACGTGCCCGTGTGGTCGCAGCAGGAGCCGGTGCGCGAAATCATGGAGGCGGAGCTGGGGCTGCCCATCGTGCTGGACAACGATGCGAACTGCATGGCGTACGGCGAGTGGAAGCTGGGCGCGGGCCGCGGGATGGAGAACATCACGTGCCTGACGCTGGGCACGGGCATCGGCGGCGGCATGGTGGTGAACAACCGCATGCTGCGCGCCAGGAACGTGTCCTGCGCGGAGCTGGGGCAGACCAGCATCGACTACCGCGGCAAGGTGGGCACCTTCGGCAACCTGGGCGCGGTGGAGGAATACATCGGCAACAACGAGATCGCCGCCTACGCCAGCGAGCGCTACAAGGCCATCGGCCAGCACCGCGAGCCCGCGGACTGCACGCCCTACGCGCTCTCCCAGCTGGCGGCGCAGGGTGATGCGCTGGCGGTGGAAATCTACCGCGAGGTGGCGGAGAAGCTGGCGTGCATGATGATGAACGTGATGTACGCGTTCGCGCCGGAGGCGTTCATCCTGGGCGGCGGCGTGGCCAAGGCGGGGGATTTGCTGTTCAAGCCGCTGGAGGAATGCCTGCGGCGGCAGCTGTTCCCGGTGCACGCGGCCAACCTGCGCATCCTGCCCGCCGCGTTCGGCGCGGATTCCGGCCTCATCGGCGCCGGACTCATGGCCGCCCACTACGCCGACGGAACGCTGGAATAAATTTTCCTCCGTTGTGTCATACTTTCAACAAATTTGTTAGGAAACGTCTTAACCTATGTAGAGGGCAGCGCACAGAGCGCCCCGCTAACAATACCATACAGCCATGCCAGAAGACAGCAATACACCGCCGCCGGTTCCCGCATCCCTGCCGCCCGTACCCACCGTGCCGCCGCATGCCGCGCCGCACACCTACCCGCACGCGCCCGTGAAGCCGCAGGGGCCATCCACGGACCCGTCATGGTGGCGGCAAGGCTGGGTTCCGCTGGTGGTGCTGGTGATGGCGGCGGTGTCGGCCGACCTGCTGTGGCCGCACATTGCGGCGAATACCTTCCCGTCGCTGGGGCTGGGCGCGGCCATCGGCGCGGCGGTGTACATCGCGGCGGTGCTGATGCTGCGCCGAGACATCTCCCGCAACGAGTACATCTTCATGATTGCCATGGGGGTTATCGGCATCCTGGCGCTCATCATGAGCGGCAGCGGGCTGAGCTGGCTGGCGCTCGTGCTGGCGCCGGTCGTTCTGGTGCACTGCTTCGCCACGGATGTGGAGATACCGGAGGACGACCCCAAGGCGAACTACCGCAACTGGTGGCAGTACTGGACGGCGCGGCGCAAGGAGGCGCACGGCAAGCGCAACTGGCGGGGCATCCTGCCCACGCTGCTGAGCGTGGCGGTGGGCGTGGTGCTCTTTGTGGCGTTCCTGGGCATCTTCGCCTCCGGCAACCCCGTGGTGCAGCTGGTGTGGGAGAAGATTTGCGAGTGGTGGAACGCTCTCATTGAATTCCTGGACCTGGACTGGGATTTCTGGATGCACCTGGGACGCTGGGCGCTGGGTGCGGCGCTGTTCGGCGTGCTGGCGCTGCGGCGCTGGAAGCGCGTGCACAAGCCTGCCTCCCCTGCCCCGTCCGCTCCCTCGGCCACGGGCAGCACGCTGCTGCCGCACTTGCCGCTCATGTCGCTCATCGGCATCAACCTGGCCTTCCTCATCGCCACCTCCACGGATATCGCCTTCCTCTGGTTCGGCAACGTGCCGGAGGGCATCTCGCAAACCGCATACCTGCACGACGGCGCGGAATCCATCATCTGGGCGTCCGTGCTGGCGTCCGGCGTGCTCATCTTCCTGTTCCGGCGCAACGGCTCCGCGCGCGAGACCGCGCCGTGCCGCTTCCTGGGCTACCTGCTGGTGGCGCAAACCTTCCTGCTGGCTCTCAGCGTGTACGTGCGCCTGTACCACCAGATAGCGGACTACGGGTTCACGCCCACGCGCATCGAGGCCGCGGAGACCCTGCTGCTGGGGCTGGCGGGCCTGGTGATCCTGGTCATCTACATGGTGCGCAGCGGCAAGCTGATGCGCTACGTGAAGACCTGCGTGGCCACCATGGCGCTCATGGTGTTCGCCTTCACGGTGAATCCCCCGGGGCACCTGGCCGGCAGCCTCAACCTCGCCTACATGGATTCCCACCCGCACTGGAAGTTCCTGACCTCCGACTTCAGGTACGGCCACTTGGACGTGGCGGACAACCTGCGTTTCGCCTGCCATGTGCTGGAGCGGAACACGCGCGCCATGGAAAGCCTGCAATCCGAGGATGTCAAGAAGGTCCACGCGGAGGATGTGGAGGAACTGCGCACCAAGATCCAATACGAGGCCGACCAGGCCATCAAGCGCCTGGAGCCCGGCCGCTGGACCACCTGGAACGTGCAGGCCGCCAAAAACGCCAACGCCGCACGCGAATTCCTGAAAAAATACCATTGAAAAATCTCCATGGGGAAATTAAGATAGGGCCGTTATGAAACACTCCCTGCTGTACCTTGCGCTGACATTTGGACTTGCCGTGGCCGTACCCGCCGCCATGGCCGCGGACCCTGCGGGCAACAAGCCCAAGGCAGCCAAGAAGGTGAAGAAGGACAAGAAGTCCAAGAAGAAGGCGGAGGCCCAGGAGGAAACGCCCGCCGCGGAGGAAGCCCCCGCACCCGCCGCGGAGCAGGCCCCCGCCAACGCGGTGGGCGAGGCCCTCAAGGGTGTCAACTTCATCACCGACACCAAGCCGCGCTACGACGCCAAGTTCTACATCTACCTCACCACCGCCGGGTGGTGCGGCCCCTGCAACCGAGAGATGCCCAACGTGGTGAAGCAGTACCCCCTCATGCTCAAGAAGGACGTGCAGCTCATCATGGTCAGCGCAGACCAGCAGCCGGAGGCCGCCACCCACTTCATGAAGCGCAACCGCGGCGATTTCCCCTGCATCATGGGCAACCCCACCACCGAAACCCAGAAGCTCCCAGGCTACCGTGACACCCACGCCATCCCCCAGGCCATCCTGGTGGACGCCGCAGGTAACGTCATCTCCATCGGCCGAGCACAGGAAATCATCGCCGGATGGGATAAGATGATCAAGGGGAAATAAGGTACTAGGTACTATGTACTATGTACTATTTTGAGATATTGCGCGCCTGATGGCGCGATGTAGTAATGTTTCATCTAGCAGGATGCCTGATGAAACTTGTAGTCAACCGCGCCTGGCTTGTCTCGGCGTAGCTTCAGCGAAGACGGACGCGGCTATATGAAGCCCCCTTCGGGGGCGGCGGTGCGCAAGCCACGGGTTGCTTCGTGCGCGCCTCACGCGCCCTCACCCTGCGGGCTGCCGCTGTGCGGCAGGCTAATCCGCCTTCCAGCCGTCGGCGGCTTTCTTTAACCCGTGGGTAACCACCCCTGCATACACACCACGGTAACGCCGCCGAATGGCGGTGTGGGCCGGTGTGGGCGTGCGCAACTACTCACGCCCGTTCACGCCAACGCCAGCACCTCTCCGTGCGTTTTTCATCCTCCCATAAAATCCATCCCCACACCCTCGCCAATTTCGTACATCAACCCCAGCGCAAACTGGGCATTCGACACCCCCGACTCCGCAACCCCGCAGCGCATCCGCGCGCTCAACAAACACCTTCTCCATATCCCACGCTTTCCCATTCTCCGTTTCCATAATTCCTACCCATACTACCCGCCGCCACCCGCCATGTCAACTACGCAGGCAAAAGAATTACGCGGGAAGCAACCGCCATCCATAGTCAACAGCAACGATACCAGACACTATGGTTTTTCTCCTGTCAACCACGCTCAATTCCCCAAGCCTTTCAATTAAAGAAAGACACTATCCATTTCCATAACCATGAATAATATCTCTCTTGATTGCGCCACGAGATGAAGTCTACATAATGCTCCAGTTTCCGCACAAATCTGTACCAGATTCGCACACAAAACGAGGGATTGCTTACTTTGACCTCATCCATGACACAGTTGTTGTATAACGATTCGAGAACGCAAGTCTCGCCTACGGGAACACGCAGACAATACATCTCACCATCTTTCTTCAGCGCCACCTTAGTGTTGGCTTCCCGTATTGTCACGTGAATATCACCAGTAGTACAATTCCATGTATATATTGAAAATTGTAGGTTCCCATCTTCTCTTGTGATGTAATCATACATGAAATTGCCTTCAGAATCCTGAAATTTTGCAAAACGTAGGGCTGACAATGGGGATGATGAGTACGCCTCCACCTCGGAAAGCCCGCTTCCGGTGCCTGTGGAGTCTTCTATTGTGATGGTGAATCCGTCAATGGGTTCATTGCACATCGTATCTACGACATATCTGTTTCCATATCGTGGAAGAGCGGGAACTCGGATAATTTTTCCGTTGCTCAGTTTTATTTGCAAAGCCTTGATTTGATTGTTTTCATCAGGATGGTCGAACAGGTGGATTTCACGTATGACACTAGGCGTGTCCCACGAGAAGTGCAACACGCCTTTCCCTCCCTCTGGCCTCCACCCATGATCAAAAGGGCTTGCGCTGGAATCGGCGATGTCATCCGAATCATACAGCATACAATCGTTCAAATCTTCCACATTTTCCCCATCACATGTCACATGCGCAAACAATGCCAAATTGTTGGTGGGATGCCACCAAAACACCCTATCACCGTTACATATGCGTTCAGGTATCCGGGAAATGGAGTTCCTCTGTGAGTAATGTTCCTTAAATGCCTCAGCTGTAAGATTCCCAGATATGGTTCGAGTGATGCTACCTTTTCCGACCGGAAGCCTAAGGCGTTCTTCCCACAGGTAGCAGTTTACTTCTTCCATCTGCTGGGAGCCCAGCTTTGCGGTGCTGCCGATATTCATGCTATCATAGAAATCCGGGTCCTGCCCCCAGCAACCACTATATGCAAAACCAGTAAACACGCTCGGATGATACATGGGATTATCCCTAAGCACATGAAACATCGCCTTCATTGTTGACAAGCCCAACGCTCTGTGGTCAGGATGTGAATCATAATCCGTAATAAATATAAAATCAGGCATTATTTCTTTCAAGAGAGATGCGATTTCGCCTTCAAAATTCGCTTGCGTGTAGGCCTGATGCGGAGAGTAGCATACAAAACCTTTTGGGAGCCATGTTTCATTCCGCCCATATTCTGATAATATAACTTTGTTGGGCGGCGCATTGTACATGTGCTGGATTTTCGCATTCCATGGAGTTTGGTCAAACCCGAGGAAAATGACGTTTTGCTGTTTGATCCCAAATTTTTCGAGAGCGTTGCACGCCTCTTGAGGGCGTACGCACTCGCCTCTCGCTGTACCATTGGTAGTGTACACAACCCATACATCACAGTTTTTAACTAAAGCTTCCAGCACGCCACCCATAAGATTAATCTCATCATCTTGATGAGGAACCAAAATGAGAACACGTCCATGGAAACCGCTATTGGCGTATGGAGCATCGGAAACATAGCATGAAGGCATCAAATAATGGCTGTTGTGACCAAAAGCTATTAAGATTAACCAAATTAAGGCCAATATCGCTCCTCCACCACGCAAAATCGCCGCAAATCGTCCACGCCTGCGAAAAAGAATACCAATACTAAGCGCGAAACCCAGCAACAGAACTGCCATTTGCAGGTAATAGTTTGTGCAGTGAAAATTTAGGGCGGGGAATGCAATTACAAAGCCGGCACTCAGCGCTCGAACGAAAATTTTGGATGCTGTAAGAGGCATATAGTTTCAGTATATGATATTCACCACATCTGGTTAGGGTTAGGGCACTTCACATATATCTTGTCACCTATTTTCATGATGGCGCCTTTCGCCGGGAAAGCCGGCAAGTCGGCTATTTTCCTTTGGATTGTCTCCGGCAGTTTATCTTGCGTTGAAAACCCTAGCTGCGGGTTGGACGTGTGCTGGAACATGTGACCTCCAAAAAAGAGGCTGCCACTCTTTTCCGAACTTGTGTTTCCCCCATGAAAGGGGAAACCGCCGACAACAACGACCGGCAAATCCTGAAGGGATGCCTCGGGATTCGAATGCAGATAGTTGTTTACCTCATTTGTAATCTGCTGTGTTTTCGCCACTCCGAAATCATACATCCGCTTCTTGGTGAAAGCATCGTTGGAAGCAATGTAGGATGCCTCGACAACAAGAATGAGCGAAAGTACAACGAAAAAGCGGCGAACCCGCTCCCTGTCGATCATGCCGGAACATTCCAAGGCGATGCACCACGCAATGGCCGCCGATATGGAAGCGTGGATGGCCAATCGGAAAAACACCGTTTTGCCGGTGATGCCTGCAGCAAATATCAAGAGAGGCGTAAACGGCAGCAGGTACAATGCCAATAGCATCAGCAAGCGCAACGGTTCTCTGCGCCATTTTACAGCCAAATATAGGACTGGTACAATACAAGCAGCGTAAAACCAACCATGAATGTACTGCCCCAGCAGGCACTTCTTCAAGACACTCAATGATGAGAAGACATTATGCTCGACGCTGTACGTCAACCAACCAATCAAACCTTGTTGATACCCTTTGGCAATTGACACATAATGCCCATAATCAGGTTGGAAATGCAACATGGCGTAGATGGAGGCGGTTTTAAGCACGGCTTGGATTGCACAAACAAAAACGGCAAAGGCGGCGAGACGGCAAAGGCGGGCCAAGCACTCCCGGGTAGACAAGTCCCTCCCCAGCATGACACCCAACGCAATAGCTACAAAGACCAATATGTTGATTTGGTAGCAGCAAACGCCGAACGACACCAGTATGACTGCATACAAATAGAACCTGAAGGCGCGCGCTTCACATGCTTTTTGGTAATATCGAAAGCCTATTGTGACCAACAGAATGCCAAGGCTCATCACGTCGGCAGCATTGGCATAATTCATCATTACGGACATATAGGCAACGCCCAGGCTGACGGCGATATACAAGAGGCGCGTTACCGGTTTGATAAATCCCAGCACCTTGATTTGCATGGCAACAGCCAATGAGTAAAAAACGGCGGAAGCGAAACCGTATGCCCACGGAACCATTTGCTCGCAGCCGCACAACGCATGGTAGAGCACTATCGGGAACCTCCCTTGGGCAACGTATAACCCCAGCAAGGGCTCCGACAAGTCCCACATTTCATCACCCCCCAAGCCTAGACGAAGCATCTGGTACCCATATACCATAATGTACATGAATAGGCATGCAAGGGCGTTTTGCACAAATTTACTATGTATTATCGTGTATTGATTAGATTCCATGATTAAGATAAGGTGTTACAATAGTTTAGAAGAGATATAATATCGTGGGCGTTTCTTCGCTTCCATGTAGAGTTTGCCCAGATACTCGCCCACCACACCCAAGCACACCATTCCGAGACCTCCCAGAAACCAGAGAGAACAGACCAGCGTAGCATAGCCGCTTGGAGTGATTCCCTTGAATGCATCAGAGATTGTCCAGATGATCATTGCCAGTCCAACGAGGAATACCGCGCTGCCGATGAAAACGATAAACCGCAGGGGTGCAATGGAAAAAGAGGTGATGGCATCCAGACTCAGGTTGATGAGCTTGATAGGGGAGAAATGGCTCTGCCCGGCCTCCCGGTCCTTCACCTCGAAATAGCATGGACACTGTTTGAAGCCGAGCTGCTTAAGCAGGCCGCGGAAGATGAGGTTGGTTTCCCCGTACTCCGCCAAGGCATCGCACACCTGCCGGGCCATCAGGCAGTAGTCCGTGTGGTTCTTTTGTATAGGTGAGCCTAAGCACCCCATCAGGGAGTAGAACAGGCCGGAAAATATACGTTTGTAGATAGGCTCCGCTCCGCGCGTCTTCTTGATGCCGTACACCAGTTCATATCCCTGCGCATGCAGCGCCAGAAACTCGTCTATCGCTTCTATGTCAAACTGTAGGTCCGCATCCATGCACACCACTACGTCTGCATGCATCCGCGCTTCCATAATCCCAGCCCACAGAGCATACTCCTTGCCGCAGTTTGCAGCCAACTTCACCGCTTTCACCTCTTCCGTATATTTCTTGTGAGCAGATTCTATGATGGACCAGGTGGCATCCCTTGAGCCGTCGTCGGAAAACAGCATAGCGCTTTCCTCCGCAATCTTCCCCTCGTTTCGCAGGCACTGCAACTTGCCAAGCACGGTGGAGACTGTGCTGACAAGCCCGGCCTCTTCGTTGTAACATGGCATTACAATGCATAGCCGGGGTGCTTCCCGCTCCTTTTGAATATGCTGGGTATTCATTGCTCAAATCTCGCCCAATGATACCCATTGCTAATGGGTGTTTGATGGCCTATTTCATCAACAAATTCAATTGTTACCAAGTCATGAAGTAAGGCAACATCCGCATAAGGGTTCCGCCCTCGGTCATGCTTGAACCCTTTTCCCTGTATGCTCGATTTTTTTTTGAAAAAAGGCTTGACTACCCATTAGCAAAGCGTGAACACGATGAACACGGAAATTAGAGACAAGGAGCGTGCAGCACTTGAGGTGCTGCGGAGTACGGGTATAGATGTGCTGGAGGCTGCTTTGGTGGCCAGGGAGGCATTGGCATGCGGGCGCGGTCGGGTTAGGCGCGCGCGGGAGTGCGTGCGGCTGGGTGCGGAGGAAATGCGGAAGCGGGAGAAGACCGTCACGTTCCGCAA
Source organism: Akkermansia sp. (assembly GCA_030531305.1). Classification (GTDB taxonomy): domain Bacteria; phylum Verrucomicrobiota; class Verrucomicrobiia; order Verrucomicrobiales; family Akkermansiaceae; genus Akkermansia. The sequence continues at coordinate 12,810 of JAUNNT010000034.1, read as the reverse complement.
GGCGGTGGAGATGGCATTGGAGGAGCGGGAGAAGAAGAACAGGCGGGCTCGGACGGTGACGGATTTCCGCTACTACTGCAAGCGGCTGATGGTGCGGAATCCCGGGCTGGCGGAGCGGCGGGTGAGAAGTATCACATCGGATGATTGCCGGGCGTATCTGCAGGCGGCGTATGGGGAGAGTCCATCCCAGTACCGCAAGGCGCGCGCCATCATGAGCGGGGTGTTTTCCACGGCGATCAAGCACGATTGGTGCGACTCCAACCCGGTGTCGCGGGTGGAGGTGCCGGAGGTGGTGGAGAAGCCGATAGAACCGCTGACGATAGAGGAAGTGGAGCGTCTGGAAGCTGCGGCGCAGCTGCCGGAACATGAGGATATGCAGCTGTCATTGCACCTGATGCTGTACTGCGGCATCCGCCCCACGGAAGTGAGCCGGATCGACCCCGAACGCGACATCGACTGGCAGAACCAACGCGTGGTGGTGCGTCCCACCACATCCAAGACGGGCGGCGGGCGCGTGGTGCCATTGCGCTGCGGGAACATCGACGCCCTGCGGCATGACATCCCGCGCCGCTGGGTGCAGCGGTGGCGCGCGCTGCGCAAGGCGGCGGGGTGGAGCAAGGAAACCGCCCGCCCCTGGCGGCAAGATGTCTGCCGACACACGTTTGCCACCTACCACGCGGCGCACTACCGCAACTTTGCGGCTTTGCAATTAGAGATGGGACACCGGGATTCCTCCCTGCTGCGTACACGGTACGTGTATGCGGGGAAAACAAACGAGGCGTCAGCCCTGCGATACTTCCGCGTCTAATTTTGGATTGGGGATTTAGGATTTATCCGTCTTCGCATGGCGCTGCGCGCCCATGCTTCGCCGAGACAGGGGATATGGGATTTGCAAAACTCGCGCGGCGTGCGGCGCGGAAATTGTTACGCAAAGGGATTGTTTTGGGTAATTTTGGGGTTTGGGAAGACAAATGTTCCCTAAAGGGGTTATTTTTGTACACTTTTTAATGCATGTTATTATTTAGCATAGTTTTATATAAATCATCAGGGGGGCTCTAGATGATTTTCTCCAGCAAAAAATTATCCCTCTGCGTAATTTTCTTGACAATTTTGTCAAATCTATGCAAAATATTCCTCGTACGGATGAAAATTAAAACCCCCAACGAAATAGGAGCCCTGATACGGCAACAGAGAAAAAGCGCCAAGCTCACCATAGCGGACCTGGCGGCGATGGTGCCGTGCAGCCCGCGCCTGCTGAGCGAGGCGGAGCGGGGCACCCGCAATGTCAGTCTGGGCACGGTATTGACGATATGCGGTCTGCTGGGTATAGATTTGGAAGCCACGACACGGGAAGGAAAGGGATGGTGATGAACGGCATACCGATATACTACGGCGACACTCCGGTGGGCGCGCTGAGCCGCACGGAGGAAGGGGTGTATTGCCTGGACTACGATGCGGAATGGCAGCAGAAAGGCTTTCCTGTTTCGCAGCTTCTACCTGTGGATGAGGCGCACCATGAGGGGGTCAAGGTGGAATACTACGTGGAGAACCTGCTGCCGGAAGGCGAGCTGAGGCAGGCGCTGTCCACCAAGCACGGCATCTCCAACAACAACTACTACGACCTCATGAAGGCCATCGGCAAGGATTGCGCGGGCGCATTCTCCATCGGTGCGCCGCAATCATCCGGCAGCTATGTTCCCCTGACGCCGGACGAGCTGCAGACGGAGCTGCAGCACCTGCGCGCCTACCACCTGCCGGGTGAACAGGAAGGGAGAAGCTACTCGCTGGCGGGCGCGCAGGACAAGGAGGTGCTGTTCGAGGAAAAGGGAGTGTTCCACCTTCCCCTGCACGGAGCCGCCAGCAACTGCATTGTGAAAACGCCGGGGCACCATGGGGGCAGCGTGGAGAACGAGTTGTTCTGCATGAAGCTGGCCAAGGCCGTGGGATTGGAGGTCTGCGAGGTGGAATACCTGGCGCTCCCGGATATCCCGTCCCTGAAAATCACCCGCTACGACCGCAAGGGAAAGGGGCGCGCCATCACCCGCGTGCCGCAGGAGGATTTCTGCCAGCTCTCCGCCCTGCCCTCCTCCAGGAAGTACGAGAAGGAGGGCGGGCCGTCGTTTGCCGACTGCGCAAAACTCATCCGCAGGTATTCCAACGTGCCGGCCAGGGATCTGCTGCGTCTGGTGGACTGGGCGGGCTTCAACATGGCCATCGGCAACATGGACGCCCACGCCAAGAACCTGTCGCTCTTCCTGGACAACGACGGCGTAAAGCGCCTTGCACCGTTCTACGACCTCATCAGCACGCGGTTCTACCCGCCGGAAATCGTGAACGGCGACCTTGCCATGAGGATCGGCGGGCGGTTCAACCCGGAGCGCGTAGGCTCGCGCCAATGGAAAGCCTTTGCAGAAGAAATCGGGTTCTCCGCGGATTTGGTGGCCAAGCGCCTGCGTGCGCTCTGGGTCCGCATCATCGCCGCCTTGCCGGACACGTTGCAGGAAACCCAGGGCATCACTGCATCCGCGGAGATATTGCCGGAGCTGAAAAAACAAATCCTGCAGCGCACCATGGGCCTCAACCGCGATTTGTAGGCCGCGGCGGAAATTGAAGTTGACGCAAGGCGTAAGGCGGTATAGACTGACGGCATTATGAAGATTGCCACGCTATTGCTTGCCCTGTTTGCGGGGCTGATGTTCAGCTCCGCCGCCGTGTATGCACAGGATGATGCGCCGGATGCCGCGCCCGCGCACAAGGCCGCGGGCAAGAAGAAGTCCGGCAAGAAGAAGGGCAAGGCTGAGAAGGCTGAGAAGCCCGGCAAGGGGGATGCCTCCCCCATGGCCAAGGCGCTCAAGAAAGTGAACTTCGTCACCTCCAAGAAGGCCGACCCCAAGGCCACGCACTACATCTACCTGATATCCGCGAGCTGGTGCGGTCCCTGCAATGCGGAGATGCCGCACGTGGTGGAGCAGTACAAGGAGATGAGCAAGTGCGGCGTGGAGCTCATCCTGGTGAGCGCGGACAACGCCAGCTCCCAGGCCACGGGCTTCATGAAAAAGTACGGTGCGAACTTCCCCTGCGCCATGGGCAACCCCGAGCGCCACAAGCTGCTCGGCTGGGAGGACCGGAACGGCATCCCCTACGCCATCATCGTGGATGCGGACGGCAACAAGCTGACCTGCGGCAACGCCGCCTCAGTCATCGGCGGCTGGAAGCAGACCACCGGGAAGCAGTAGGATGTACAAAGCGTTGGCGTGTATCCACCCCGCCATGGGATTTACAATTGACAATTGACGATTTACAATTTGGAGAGTTAGGCGCGGCGAAGCCGCGCGGGTGTTAATCGATGGTAACAAGGGTGGTTGGTTTCGCACGCGTTGGCGTGTATCCACCCCGCACAAGGCGGGGTTACGTGCCGAGACGTATCGGGCGTGGTTACCCCCACGGCTTACGCCGTGGGCTGGAAAAAGTTATCGCCGCCAAGGCGGCTTAAAATTGGCGTGCTCCGCACGCAGGTACTCATTCGCATCGCGCCGCATGGCGCGCTAACTTTGAGCCGCCTTGGCGGCGTCAACCTTTTCCAGCCCCAGTCGTAAGACTGGGGGGTGTCCCCGCGTGCGTTGCAACTATCGTAACCCCGCCCCCGTGCGGGGTGGATACACGCCAAGGCATCCCGTATGGTTAGAAAAGGTCGACGACGTATTCGTCATGGAGAGCGCCGGAGACGATGCTGATCCAGTAGACGCCGACGGGCTTGCCGTTCTTGGAGGGCATCTGGCTGTAGTCCGGCATGAAGACGATGGAGTTTCCGACGGGGAACATGCCGTTGTCCGGGTGGGCGCAGACCTTCTTCACCTTGATTTCCTTGGCAGAGGCGAGTTCCTTGGAGGAAGGGGCGGACTTGGGGCTGCGGGAGAGGCGCCAGATCCGCACGGTGGCACTGCCGCCCACGGACTGGCCCTGCGCGGGATAGTAGCTCCAGCCGTCGCCCAGCAGGTACTCCTTGGGGAAGAATCCGCGGCCGGGATAGCTGTGCGCAGTGGCGAGCGGGGAGCCTGAGAGGTCGCTGGTGCGCATGGCGTGGAAGCTGCCCTTCACGCCGAACCCGGTCTTGACGGACTTGGGGTAGAGGATCCAGGCGCGGTGTCCGCGGTCCTCGTAGTTGTTCTGGCCGGGGTCCTCGATGTACTCGCGCACGCTGTCGGCGGAGCTCAATCCAGCGGGGCCCATGTGCAGGTTGCACTCGTCGGTGTGGTGCCCCAGCCCGTGGTCGATGGTTCCGGCCTTCAGGCATGCTTCCGCGGCCTGCTGCGCATCCTTGGCGTAGGAGGCGTCGTAGCTCATGTTGGCGGGCACGCCGCAAAGCAGGCGGTACACGTTGGCCACGTTCACGGCGTCCTGCTGGTTCTTGTCCGCCCCGCGGGAGGGCTTGGCGGCCAGGAGGTCGTTGATGCGCTTGGTGAGCTCTTTCCTGTCCATGGGGTAGAACTTGCGGCTCACGGTGCCCCCGGCGGGATTGGTGATGTTCTTGATTTCAGAGACGGCCTTCTTGCCGAGGTCGAGGTACGCGCCGCGGAGGTCGCCCATCATGGCAACGGCGTCTTCCTCATCCGACACCTTGGCCTTGTTGAGCCCGTCCACGAAGGCGCGGGCGGGAGACTTGCCGTCCGCGGCGAGCCACTTCAGGAACTCCGGCTCCTTCTGAAGGGATTCCTCGTCCAAGCCGTCGGCGCTGCGCTGCGCGAGCGCGATGCAGGCGTTCACGGCGAGCGCGTGCTTGGCGAGCGGACCCTTCACCGCCGCCTTCCAGCACGGGCGGCTCGCATCCGGGTACGCGCCGGGAAAGGCCTCTTTCAACAGGTTCGCCAGCTCGTCCTTCAAGCCGTCGAAATCTCCCTGTTCCGCGTGTTCCTTGATGAGCTTGCGGAGCTGCTTTCCCGCCTCCTTGTCCTTGGCGGGGTCGGCCTTGAGGGAAAGCGGTTTCGCCTCTGCGGCGGCCGGCTCCGGCGCAGCCTCGTCCTGCGCAAGTCCGGGCAAGTTGCACCCGAGCGCCGCTGCCAGCGCGAGCGTGCAAATGGCATGCTTCATGTTCATGGTACACACCATACCACCCGCGCACCGCGCGGTCAAGAAGATAGAGACACCCCACAGGTTGATTCGGTCGCGGATGAGTTTCATCTGGCAGCATGCCAGATGAAACATGATACCACGCGCCGTCAGGCGCGCTAACTTCTCAAATTGTCAATTGTCAATTGTAAATCTCCTTGGCGTTGGCGTGCATGATGTCCATTTGGAGGCGGGTGAGCTCCTCGTCGAAGACGATGGGGCTGAGGGGTTCCCAGTCGCTGCCGGAGCGGAGGCGCGCGAGGACCATCTCCACGGGGCCGGAGAGGGTGGACGTGGTGTCCAGGAGGGGGGTGATGAGGACGGCGGCGCCCTTCATGTAGCTGCGGCTCTCTCCGTGCTTGCGGGGACCCGCCACGGCCATGTTGTCGAAGCTGAAGCCCATGTCCATCTTGTAGGTGTGCTCCAGGGTGAAGGGGAGCGTGGCGATGCGCTCCACGTCCATGTAGAAGCAGACGCGGCAGAGCTGCTTGAGGAGTCCGCAGACGACGGATGCGGGCAGGAGGCGGCCGTTGGAAATCATCATATCCAAGGGCTCGCCCTTGATGCGCTCGTTGGCGAGGTACCATGTGTCCTCGTCCTGCAGGAGCTCCAGCGGCGCGGCGATGTGGATGTTCTTGACCTGGGCCTTGGCGCGTGCGCTCTCAATGAAGAACTGGGCCTTGCGGCGGTCCTGCGCGGCGGCGGGGCGCAGCCCCTCCACCAGCACCTCTCGCCGCATGTCCTTTTGGGTGGCGGCGTAGGTGACGGTGGTGGGGGTCTCCTGCACGATGGAGGAGAGGATGTACTGCTCCCCGATGACCCTCGGCAGGTTGTAGGTCTGCGCCTCTTCCATGAATCAGGGGTTGTGGGTGAGGTTGAGCACGGGCAGACCCTGCACGGCGTTCTTCCAGGCGGCGGCGGGCACGGTGAATTCCATGAACGCGCGCGGCTCGTCCTCGCCGGGTTCCTCCACGCGGCGCATACCCACCTTCACATCGGGCTGGCCGAGGATGGAGGGAGCCACGTTGTCCAGCTGGGGCGCGGGGATGCGCAGCACGTAGTCCTGCTGCACTCCGGCGGGCAGGAAGACGTAAATCTCCTCACCCGCGATGCTGGCGCCCACGCCCTCCGGCAGGTCGATATCCAGCACGCCGCGGGTGCCGTAGATGGCTTGGGAGTTCACCTTCATCCAATCGCCCACGCAGCGGAACACGTTCACCAGGGGCTCCGGGATGGAGCCGTCCACCCTGGGGCCGATGTTGAGCAGGAGGTTGCCGTTCTTGGCGGTGCACTCCTCCAGCTTGGCGATGATTTCCTGCGGGCTCTTGAAGTTCAGGTCCACCTGGCAGTAGCCCCATCTGTCGCCGACAGTCATGCATGCCTCCCAGTCGGTGCCGGGGTAGCCCTTGGCGGGGATGCGCTTTTCCGGCGAGGTGTAGTCGCCGTGGCGGCGGGGCAGGATCTCACCGTCGCGCGAGGCATCGAACCCGGAGAGGTTGTAGAGGCGGTTGTTCATGATGATGCCAGGCTGCAGGGTGTGCGCCATGGTCATGAGCTCGGTGGCCTTCCAGGCGCGGTCGCCCTCCGCGGCGCCCTGGGAGTAGTCCCACCACAGCACGCTGATGTCGCCGTACTTGGTGAGCAGCTCGCGCACCTGGCCGTGCAGGTATTTCAGGTAGGCCTCCTGGTCGCGCGGGATGCCCTTCTGCTTGAGCATGGCCTCCTGGTCCTCCGGGTAGCAGAGGTCGGGGCAAATGGTGTTGTCGTAGGACGGATGGTGCCAGTCGATGACGCTGTGGTAGAAGCCGATCTTGATGCCGCGCTTGCGGAAGGAGTCCACATACTCGCGCACGATATCGCGCCCCACGGCCTTGCCGGCGCAGTAGTCGGTGGAGTCGGTGTCGAACAGTCCGAATCCCTCATGGTGCTTGGTGGTGAGCACGGCGTACTTGCATCCGGCGTAGGCGGCCAGCTCCGCCCAGGCCTCCGTGCAGCCGGGCGCCGGCTTGAACTTCGGCAGGGCCTCCGCCGCGTAGGTGTCGGTGTCCAGCCTCAGGTTGCGCTGAATCCACTCGCCGCCGCCGAACTGCCCCTTGAAGAAGCCGCCCAGCCCTGAGTACAGGCCGTAGTGGATGAACATGCCGAACTTGGCGTCGCGCCACCACTGCATGCGGGCATCGCGCTGCGCGTCCGTCTCCTCCCACGGAAGCACCACCTTGGCCTGCGGCTGTTCCGCCGCGGCGGGTGCCTTCTGCTCCGGCTGCCCGGCGTACGCGCCCAGGCCCAGCCCCATCATGCACAATGCGGAAATCGTCTTGGTTACCATGCTTCCTACTCTACCACACCCCCGCGCGGATGCAAGGGAATTCACCTACCACGGGGCGAGGACGCCTCATTCAATGGCGAGGATTAGGATGAGGATTAGGAGTTTGTGCGGAGCATCACCCCGAACGCCTCATTTTGCCAATTTGCCAGTTTTTCCTACGAAAAACTGGCAGAACATGTGGTTAATCCCTGCCGATGCGTTTGCGGATATCCACGCAGAGCTGGCGCCAGAGCGGGACATCCGCGCCGACCTCCAGGGCCTTTTGGAGGGGGATTTCCCAGATGGAATCGTACTCGATGGGGCGGCCGCGCAGGAGGTCCTGCCCGGAGCTTGGGATGAAATCACCCATCTTGCGGATGCGTGTCATCTCCCTCTTGATGCTTTCCGGGGGGAGGGGGAATCCGCGCAGCTCGGCGGTGTGAAAGACCTCCTCCATGACACCGCGCATGCGCTCCACAGCGCCGGGAACCTCCGCGAGCTGGTTGCTGCTCAGGCCGCCGAGTGCCACGCTCACGCCGTTGTACGGGATGTTGAGCAGGAGCTTGCGCCAGAGCATGCCCTCGGCCACCTCGCACACGGTGGTGCGGATTCCGGTGCGGGCGAAAAGGTCCGCCAGCCACTGCGCGTGGGCGAGTCCTCCAGGAGTATTCACCATGGGGGCGAAACGGGTGTCGTTCCCGCCTACATGCCGCACCACCGCAGGTGAAACGGGTATGCAGGTTGAGTAGCAGAGAGCCACGCAGACATTCTCCTGTGGCGCGAACCTCGCAATGGACTCTGCATTGCCCATGCCGTTCTGCAGGGTGAAGATCAGCGTGTCCTCCTTGAGCAGGTACGGCAGACTTTTCTCCAGCTGGTGATTGAGGAAGGATTTCCATGAGACGATGATCAAATCCATGGGGCCGCACTCGCGGGGGTGTTTGTACACGTTCGGGTGCGGCAGGAAGATGTCGCCCTCATCACTAAGCAGGCGCAATCCCTCCTTGCAGATGGTCTCATAGTTGGAGCGAGCCAGGAAATACACGTCCGCGCCCTCGCGCGCCAACCTCGTGCCGTAATACGTGCCCAATGCGCCGGTACCCAAAATTGCAACCTTCATGGAAGTAGGATAAGGCATGGGAGGAAATGTGTAAAGCCCGAAAGCGCGCAGCGGCCTATCGCTCCTTTGGGGTGATTTTGCCCAAGGTGCGGAGCAGCTCGCTGAGGGAATCCGCGTGGAGGTCGGCGCGGGAGAGATCCGAGGAAGCGGTCATGCGGTTGGGGATGGCCACGCAGCGGATTCCGGCGTTCTGCGCGGCGATGGTGCCGTTCTCGGAATCCTCCACGATGAGGCAGCGATCCTTGGGGAAGCCCAGGGCCTCCTGGGCGGCGATGAACAGCGCGGGGTCCGGCTTCACGGGGAATCCGTCGGTGCGGCAGAAGACGGCATCGAAGCGGTCCGTGATGGCCAGGCGCTCCAGCCAGCCTCCCACCCAGCGGCGGGAGGAAGAAGACGCGATGGCGGTGCGGATGCCCCGCGCGCGGCACCAATCCAGCAGGCGCTCGGCGCCGGGCATGAGGCCGTGGCGGGAGAGCTCGCTTTCGATGAACTGCTGGCGCACGGCGTTCTCGGCATCCCAATCGTACGTCTTGCCGGTGAGCTTTTCCAAATGGTCGGCGGGGTTCCAATGGGAATAACCCGCACCGAGGCAGGGGGAGTAGGTGGCGATGGAGATTTCCTGTCCTTCCCTGGCGAAGAGGCGAACCCAGGACTGGTAGATGGCCCACTCGGTGTCCACGAGCACGCCGTCGAAATCAAAGATGATGCCCTTGGGCCACGGAATCATGGCTTGCCGGAGAGCTTGGCGGCGCACCACTCGCGGAACGAGCGGTGTGCCAGGTTGACGCGGAAGAGGTACAGGGCGATGCCGAGGTACAGGATGTTGGGAATCCACGCGCTCAGCCACGCGGGCAGCAGGCCGGATTCTCCCAGCGACGGGAACACGCGGTACAGGAAGAGCATGAGCGCCGCCAGCAGGATGGCCGTGCCGATGCCCTTCATGGCACCGCGCCGCTGGAACGTGACCGCGCTCGGCACCGCCAGCAGCACCAGCACCAGGCAGGAGAAGATGCGCGCAATGCGCACGTGCCATTCCGTGCGCTTGCGGTTCAGCCCCTCCTGCGAGTCCGCGCCCTCCTTGATCTGCTCATACAGGGCGGAGGTGCCCATGGAGTCGATGCGGTCGCTCTGGCTGGGGCTGATGATCTGGTAGGGCTTCTCCGCGAAATCCAAGGTGAGGGAGTCGGAATGCGCGTCGTCGCCCGGTTCCGCGCCGGGGGCGGCCATGGTGCGCACGTAGGCGTTGTGCAGGGTCCAGGTGGCGTCCGCCTTGTTCCACTCGGCGGTGTCGGCGTGGTACTGGGTGAGCAGGCGGCCGCGGTTCTCGGCGTCGAACTGCTCGATGATGACGCCGCGCATGGGCTCGCCGGGGCTGCTGATGAAGGGCGGGTGCTCCACGCGCCAGATGCGCGCGGTGCGGTCGTTGCGGTAGACGAGGGAGGGGGCGGAGCCGTCGGCGGCGCGCTCCTGCTTGAGCATGACCTGGCGGTAGAGGGAGCCGTTGGGTGCCCAGTGGAAACCGAAGATGCCATAGGCGAGAGCGACGATGCAGGAGAAGAGGAAGATGGGGCGGCAGACGCGCATGAGGGAGCGGCCGGACTGCAGCATGCCGGTGAGCTCGCAGGAGCCGGAGAGCTTGCTGAGGCACCAGAGCGTGCCCATGAGCAGCGTATACGGCAGGATTTGGTAGAGCAGCATGGGCAGCTGCGTGCCGTAGAACTTCAGGGATTGCAGCACGGGGTCGTCGAACCGCGTGCGGAAGCGCTCGATGTTCTCCGTGAAGTCCGCCATCACGTAGATGAGCAGCAGGATGAGCGTGCACATCAGGAAGTACGTGATGAAGCAGCGGCTCACGTAGCGCGCCATGGTGCCCATGAACGCGTACGCCAGCGCGCCGGCGAACGGCAGCGCGCACAGGAGCATCAGGAACGCCGGGCGGCACTTCTGCTCCACGGGGTAGCTCTCCGGCATGCCGGGCACCTCGTACTTCATCTGCTCCAGCTCCTGCGGCACCAGCTGCAGCGCCAGCAGAACACCCAGCACCAGCAGGATGAGGGCGGGCAGGCTCTTGCGCAGGATGCTCATGGCGGAGAGAACAGGAGGAAAGACAGAAAGAAATCAGCAGCCCCGGCCCAGGCGCTCCGCCAGGGGTTCCGGCAGCCCCGCGGCCAGCACGGCCTGCTGGGCGGCGGCCACATCGTACTCGATGCGCTTGATGGTCACGGAATTGCGGTCGCTGTCGTAGATGCCGTAGCTGGCGCGGATGTCGCCGTCGCGCGGCTGGCCGACGGAGCCGACGTTGATGAAGTACTTGAGGCCGTCCTGCAGGGGGATTTCCGTGCGGGCGTTGGCGGAAAGCTCCGCAATGAACTCCGCGTGCTCGGAGCAGTGCGAGCCGTCCCACGTGAACACGCGCGGCACGTGGGTGTGGCCGTGCAGGCACAGCGGTTTGAACTGGCGGTTGAAGTTGGCCGCCGCGTCGTTCGCGTTCATGATGTAGTTCCACGCGCGCGGCTGGTCCAGCGTGGAGTGCACAATCATGTAGCTGGAGTTCACCATGCGCTGGTACTGCAGGCGCATCAGCCACGTCAGGTCCTCCGGCTCCAGGCGGGAGCGCGTCCACTCCATGGCGGCGCGGGCCACCGGGTTCATGCGGGTGTCGTCCTGGCGCGCCACCTCCTCGTCGTGGTTGCCCTTCACAATCGGGCAATTGAGGCTGCGGATGTAGTCCAGGCACTCCTTGGGGTAGGCGTTGTAGCCCACCACATCGCCGAGGCACACCACATCGGTGCAAGCCTCCGCCTGCACATCGTTCATTACGGCGGCGAGGGCGTGCAGGTTGGCGTGGATATCGCTGATAATCGCGGAGCGTGACATGACACACCCCTTATAGCACACGCGCGCGCGGTTCGCAAGCAAACATGTGCGCCGGA
>JAUNNT010000034.1:0-1336 GCA_030531305.1 Akkermansia sp. | reverse complement strand
TAGGATTAAGATTAGGATAGGGGGGCATCCGCACGCCGAGTTTCCTAATCCTAATCTTCATCCTAATTCACCCGTGCCGCGCAAGCGTGCTTGCGCGGCACGGGCGGAAATGGTAGAATGGGTGCCATGAAGACAAGCGCTATCCTGATGACCGCCGCGCTGGCGGGCTCGCTGGCCGCCTCCGCCACGGAGGAGGACATGACCCGCGTGCTCAACGTTTGGAACCAGCAGTACAGCGAGTACAAGGCCGCCCTCCAGTTCGCGGAGGACGCCGAGGCCCGCGCGCAGGTCAAGGAGCCGGACGGCGCGGAGATTGCCGAGGCGCTCTGGAAGAGCGTGTGCGGCAAGACCGGGGAGCGCGGCGGCGGCAAGGACGGCGCGCGCAAGGCGTCGTACGAGTTCCAGGAGGCGTGGGCGGCTCCGGCGGTGATCTGGTTTGTGCAGCACCCGTCGGGGCTGGCGCAGGCGCTGTCCAAGAAGAAGAACCCGCAGAAGGAGATTGCCTACTACGCGGACCTGCTGCTGGATTCCCTGCACCACGTGCACTACGCGCACCCCGGCATGCGGGAAGTGTGCGCCAAGCTGGCGGAGGGCTCCACCGCCCGCGAGTACGAGATATTGGAAAAAGTGTACAGCCGCAACCAGGACAAGGACGCGCGCGGCTGCGCCGCCCTGGGCATGAGCATCATGCTCACCAACCCGCTCATCTCCAGCATCGGCGGCAGCGAGGCGGAAATCCGCGCCAAGCGCGTCTACTTCCTCAAGCGGTCCCTCACCCTCACGCAGGATGCCACCATGTTCGGCAACGCCAAGCTCTCCGAGGTGGCTTCCGAGCAGGCCTACCGCCTCCGCTACCTCATGAACGGATGCGTGCCGCCCCAAATCACCGTGAAGGACATGAACGGCACCGCCGTCAAGGTGCCGCAGCAGGGCAAGCCGCACCTCATCATCTTCTGGGCGCCGGAGGGCGAGGCGGGCGCCGACATCGTGCGCGGCATCGACAAGATGCGCACCGCCCACCCCGGGCTGGAGATTGTGCCCGTCACCTACTTCGCCACGCCGGACACCATCCAGCAGATGCAGCAGGACGGCGTTTCCTACACGTGTTTCGACGATGAGAAGGGCAGTGCCGCGCGCGCCTACCGCATTGCGGACCTGCCCACCGTGGTGCTGGTGAGCGCCGGCTGCAACATCCTATACTCCGGCGCACCCAGCCTGGAGCTGCAAACCAAGATTGACGCCTGCCTCAAGGAGCAGGAAACCAAGCCGGCGGAGCGCCCGCGCGTCATTGTGGAGGACAAGCCCGCAGCACCTGCCCCCGTGCAATCCCCTGCCC
>JAUNNT010000033.1 GCA_030531305.1 Akkermansia sp. | reverse complement strand
CATAACCCCGCCTTGTGCGGGGTGGATACACGCCAAGGGTTGCACCTCTCCGAGCGTTTTTTCTCCGGCATGCAATGGCGGGCTTCGATTTTCACGAATTCCCCATCGTTATATGAACCAGCATCTTGCGTGGCAGAAATGCAACCATTGGGACACACGTGCTGAGGCTGTGCCCTGTGGCGCGGCGCGGCATTGACACCATGCGCGGCTCCCTATACAATGGCAGGATATGAAGGCGTTGCTGTTCGGAGGCTCGGGAAGGACGGGTGCGTGTGTGGCGGAGGCCGTGCGCGGGCGGGGCTGGGAACTGCTGGCCCCCGCGCACGCGGAGTGTGACTTGGAGCATCCCGACGCCGTGGCGGACTACGTGCTGGCGCACCCGGCGGACCTGGTGCTGAACTGCGCCGCCGTCAGCGGGCTGGAGGCCTGCGCCGACGACCCGCTGAGCGCGCACCGCATCAACGCCATGTCCCCCGCCGCCATGGCGCTGGCCTGCCGCCACACGGGCGCGCGGTTCATCCACCTTTCCACGGACTACGTGCTGGACGGCCGCCGACCCGGCTTCAAGGCGGAGGACGCGCATTGCCGCCCGGAAGGCTGGTACGCGCAGAGCAAGCGGGAGGGCGAGCAGGAGGTGCCGGAGGCCCTGCCCTCCGCCGTGGTGGCGCGCGTTTCCTGGATATGCGGCAATCCGCGGCACCCCGCCTTTGTGGAGCAGATGCTCGGCAAGGCGCTGGACGGCCAGCCGCTCGCCGCCATTGCGGACAAGTATTCCATGCCCACGGACGCACGGGACATCGCCCGCGCCGTGCTGCAGCTGGCGGAGACGGACTACCGCGGCACCATCCACATATGCAGCGGAGCGGAGGGAGAATCCCCCCTTTCCTGGTGGGATTGCGCGCAGCTTGCCCTGCAGGAGGCCGTGCGCCTGGGTGCCCTGCCCTCCCTGCCGGAAATCGCGCGGCAGAAGCTGGCTGACGCCTCGTTCTTCCGCGAGCCGCGTCCCCGCCACACCGCCATGGACAACTCGCGCCTGCGCGGGCTGGGCATTCCCATGCCAAGCGCAAGGGAGACTATTGCGGCGGTCGCGGCGCGCTTCCTCCAGGCGCGGGCGTGAAGGTTCACGCCTCCGTGCACGCGCGCAGGATGATGAGGACAATCACGATGAAGAAAACCCAGGAGCCGATGTTGGGCGACTGCTTTTCGTCCTGATTGGGAGCCACCTGGCGCTGGCGCTTCGGCTTGGGGCGGCTGAGCGGGGGAACGGGCGGGGTTTGGAGCGGCTGCTCGCGCTTTTCCTTCGCCCACTGGCGGTCGTATTCATCCAGCACCTGCTCCGTGGTGATGGCGGCGGGCTTGGGAACGCTCGGTTGTTTTTGCTGCTGCTGCGGCACCTGCGGCAGCACGATGGGGTCCGGCGTGACGGGGAGCGACGAGAGCGAGGGGTTCTGCACGGCAAACGCCTTCACGCGTGCATCCTGCTCCTCGATCATGCGGTTGAGCTTCTGCACCAGCTCCTCCGACATGGCGTCCAGCGCCTGGCGCTGGGCCTCGGTTGAGACTTCCGGGATTTCGGGGATATCTGAGACGTCGGGCATGGTGCGGGGAGATGGGGGTTATCGGAAGCGCAGCTCGCCCTGCGGACGGGCCTCGCTGGCGGGATTGGGGTTGGCGCCCGGGGGCTCCATGGCGTTGAGCACGGCGGTGATGACGCGCTGGCGGTCGCCGCGCGCGTTCCAGACGATGTACAGGAAGTCCGCGGGGTGGATGTTGCCGTGGGTGCGCAGGAACTCCAGGTCCTTCACATCGCCGTAGCTCACATCCGGCACCAGGGTGCCGAAGAGCTTGGCCTCCGCCTTGCGGATGAGGCGCGGCAGGTACGGGATTTCATGGTATTGCTCGGACTCCGGCGGGAGATCGTGCGCCATGACGGGCTTGGCGTTGCCGTTGATGCCGCGCATGGTGGTGAGGAAGAAGGAGCGGCGCACGGCGGCAATGAGCATGAGGGTGCCGGGGGAGGGCACGCCGTTGGCGGCGTAGTCCCGCACGTACGCAAAGAATTCACCGGGCTGGTGGCCGATGGATTTGAGGAACTTCACCTCGTTGGGCAGGAAAAAATGGCCCACGTCCGTACCGGGGTTCGAGAGATAGCGGTTCACCGAATCCCGGAAAAGAGCCATGAACAGGTCGTTCCATTCCATGAATGCCAGTATAGTGTGAAAGGAGTGTCTAGTCAAGAGAATTTAAAATTGAGAATTTACAATTTTCAATTTGGGAAGTTCGGCGCGGCGGGAGCCGCGCGGGAGAAATGCTGGACATGCCGTGCGGGCGGTGGTAGGATGGAGGGAGTATGAATCCACCAGCCATAGCCATCGACGGACCGGCGGCATCCGGCAAATCCACGGTTGCCAAGCTGATAGCCAAGGAATTGGGCTACACTTTCATCAACACTGGCGCCATGTACCGCGCGGTCACGTGGTACCTGCTGCGGCGGGATGTGGACACAGCGGACACCGCCGCCGTGTGCGCCGCGCTGCCCGGCATCCCGCTCTCGTTCGGCAAGGACGGCAGCGTGTCGTGCGTGGTGTTCGAGGGCCGCGTGCTCACGGACGAGCTGCGCACGCCGGAGGTGAACGCGAACGTGTCCACCGTGGCGGCCATCCCGCAGGTGCGCGCGCTGCTGGTGGAGAAGCAGCGCGAGTACAACACGCGCGAGGCCGTGGTGATGGAGGGGCGCGACATCGGCACGGTGGTGTTCCCGGACACGCCGTTCAAGTATTTCGTGACGGCATCGGAAGAGGTGCGCGCCGCGCGCCGCGCCGCGGAGGGTATCACGGAATCCATCACGGAGCGCGACCGCAAGGACTCGCAGCGCAGCGTCTCCCCGCTCGTGCAGGCGCCGGACGCCCTGCTGGTGGACACCTCCGACATGAGCATCGAACAGGTGGTGGCGCTTGTGGTAGCGGACATCCGCAAGAAACTGGCATAACCCCCCTACCCCGCCATGGACTGCTCGTTTGTGTACCTTTTCGGCCATGCGGTGGCGCGCGGCGTGTTCCGCGGCGCGTTCGACATCACGGTCATCAACCGGGAGAAGCTCATTGAGGAAGGCCCGGCGGTGCTGGTGTGCAACCACCAGAGCTTCCTGGACCCGCCGCTCATCGGCGCGCTCTACTCCAACCCCATCCACTTCCTTGCCCGCAAGAGCCTCGCCAAGTCCGCCTTCCTGCGCTGGGCATTCCCGCACGTCAACGTCATCACCGTGGACCAGACGCGACCGGACCCCACCGCCGTCATCCGCTTCATCCGCGAGGTGCGGCAGGGCAAGCGCGTGCTCATCTTCCCGGAAGGCTCCCGCACGCCCGACGGCGAGATAAAAGACGCCATGCCGGGCATCGGGCTCATCCTGGGCCGCCTGGGCGCGGAGATACCCGTGCAGCCGCTGCGCATCGAGGGTGCGTACGACTGCCTGCCCATCCACAGCAACAAGCTGCGCCTGCGCCCCATCACCATCTCCGTGGGCGATCCCATCCCGCTCACGGAGCAGGATTTCAACGTGCACGGGCGCGAGGCCCAGCGCGCGCTCGGCGGAAAAATCATGGACGCCATCCGCGCGCTGCCCACCACCGTTTGATTCATTTGGCCGCCCCATGCTCACGCGCCTGCGCCTCAGCCGCTTCCGCTGCTACGGCAGTCTGGATTGGGAGATACCCGCCGAGGGCGCGGTCCTGGTGGGCGGCAACGCGCAGGGCAAGACCAGCCTGCTCGAGGCCGTGTGCCTGGCGCTCACCCTGCACTCCCCCCGCGCATCCCGCCTGGACCGCCTCGCGCAGCACGGCGCGGACAGCTTCGGCATCTCGCTAGAGGGGGCGGACGCCACGCGCCGCCTGGTGTGGGAGCGCGGCAAGCGCGTCTCCCTGCGCCTCAACGGGGCGGACTGCGCGGACTACGGTGATTTCCTGGCGGACTCCCCGCCGGTGGCGTGGCTGGGCAACAGCGATATCATGCTGGTTCGCGGCGCGGCGGAGGAACGCCGCAAATACCTGAACTTCCTGGGCGCGCAATGGCATCCCGGCTACCGCAGCGCCCTGCAGGCCTACAACAAGGCCCTGAAATCCAGAAACGCGCTGCTGCGCAACCCGCGCCGCAACGCCGCCGCCCTGCACAGCTACGCGGAAGTGTTGGCGCAGCACGGCACCGTGCTCATGCAGCTGCGGGAGCGCCTGCTGCAGCTCCTGCTGCCCCACATCAGCCACAACCACCGCAGCATCTCCGGCGGAAACGAGCCCGTGGGGCTGGCCTACGCACCCTCCGCGCCGGCTGACCTCCTCAATGCCATTGAGGCGGCCACCGAGGCCGACGAGCGCGCCGGCTGCACCACCGTCGGCCCCCACCGCGACGACTTCCTGCTGGAAATCGACGGTGCAGCGGCGGCGGACTACGCATCGGAAGGCCAGCAGCGCACGCTGGCCACGGCCATGCAGATGGCGCAGTCCGACCTCCTGCAGACGGAGACCGGACTCTCTCCCGTGCTGCTGATAGACGACATCTTCGGCGAGCTTGACGCCGCGCGTCGCCAATCCCTGCTGGCCCTGCTGCCGGAAAGCTCGCAAGTGTTCATCACCACCACCACCGCAGATTGGGTGAAGGACTGCGGCCTGCCGATTCGCAAGGTGGAAGGCCACGCCATTTTGGCATAACGAATCGGCGGGGCGCGTGAAATACCCGTTCAACGCTTTTTTCCTTGTGCAGAAGGGAGTGAGGGTGTATAGTGGAGCACGTATGAAAACACTTGCCATCCTGCTACTTTGCGCCGCCGTGCCCGCCATGGCGGTGGATGCCCCGCCGCCCATTCCAGACGGTCCCGTCACCTACAACAGCGTGAGCAACGACGACTCCGGCGACACTCCCGCGTCGGACGCCGCCGACACCCCCGCCGCCACCGGGCCCATCTCCGCATCCAGCTCGGAATACCGCGGCAACATCGGCCTCAACCTGTACACCAGCAACTACCAGGTGCGCGGCATGGGCGTGACGGATCGCTACAGCTGCCACGGCTGGAGCTCCGTGCGCGGCTCCTACATCCCCGGCAACCGCAACCTCTTCAACAGGGGGCTGCGCCAGCGCATCAGCGGGGAATTCGGCATCATCTGGGATGCCAAGAACTACCTGGGCGACACGCCGCTGTTCAACGTGAACTACGGCATCGGCAAAGAAATCTTCCCCAACCTGGTGACGGAAATCAGCTACTCCCTGCACCGCGGCGGCATGGAGGGCGCCTTCGCCAAGTGGCAGGGCCACGTGCCCCACCGCTTCACGCAGGACTTCAACCTCACCCTCACCTTCAACGACCACCAGCGCGGATTCTTCGGCCACGGCCTCATGGGCGTCGGCGTGTACGGCCTCACCGGCACCTTCTGGGACTTTGAGGTGGGCTACCGCTTCACGGATGTCATCTCCCGCGGCAGCCTGGGCGTGGACATCGAGGTTTCCGGCGGCCTCTCACCGTCCTTCGGCTACTGGGGCGGCGGCGTGGAGGGTGTGGACGCCTACCGCCTGCGCGCGGCCGTTGTGCCGTACCACAAGGACGGCAAGTTCGGCCGCGACGCCCGCCTGTACTTCAGGCCGTGGATCCAGTTCTCCTGGGCCGGCAGCAACCAGTCCAAGATCCGCCGAGCCCTGTACGACGGTGCCGTCGACACCTTCCAGACCACCGTGGGCGTGGAGGGCGGATACCAGTTCTAAGGAACGGATTACTCCATTTGACAACCCCGCGCGGCGCCATGCCGTGCGGGGTTGTTGGGTATAAGCGGGGTGCTAATCCTGGTATTTGATGCGGCCGTTGGGGACGTCCGCCATGTTGATGATGAGGCACCTGGGGATGAAGAGCTCACCGGTGGGGGAGCCGTGGTCCAGGATGAGGCCGGGCATTCTGCAGGGCCCGCGAAAATGCTCGATGAAGAAATCGAAATCCACCTGTCTCGTCCCATGGACAAACATCTCGGAATCTTGCAGGTCATCCGGCACGGGTGGTGTGTTGCCTTCCCCGGTGTATTCCGGCATGTATTTTTCCGATGTGTAGACGGCGATGCACACACCTTCGTTCGGCACATCCACCGTATCCATCCTGAACCGGGTGGGGTCGCTCATTGAGATGAAGCCTTTCGGCATGGTGTCCTTGACCCGTTGGGCATCGGCATCCGACAAGATGAAGATACCGTGGACATACAGCCGGGAATCCCGCAAGGCCCTGAGCATTTCCAGCTTGTCGTCATCAGACCCGCTGAGCATGTACCGAGCCTTGATGGCGGTCAAATCCGCCAGAGGGCGCACCTCCTGCTCCACGCGCGGCGGCAGGTTGTCGTGCAGCTGCTTGACCTGCTCCGCTTCCGCGAACAAGTAGAGGGGATCGTGCTCCAAGTCGAAAATGAAGCCTTTTCCCACATCGTACACATAATCCAGGAAATCTCGGAACTTGTAGGCGGTGACTTGGGCTCCATCAGGGTAGGACTGCGCCATTTCTTCCGCGGCCTCGATTGTGGAGAAGCAGAAGAAAAAGCTCTTGCCGCCCTCGTCCTGAACGGAAAGCGGCTGGGTATACGGCTCGCCTGTTTCCTCGTCCGTCACTTCGACCGTCATAACGTAGACGTTGGCAACGTTCAGGGCCATGGCGAAATCATTGAAACTGCTCGCCGAGGGCTCCTTGATGAAAGCCAGCTTGGTCTTGAGCAAGTTGCGGTTGTACTCGGGTTCGTTGGTGTCTTGGGTATCCATACGGAGTTGTGGGTTAGGGTGGGTGTGGGCGCAATATAGCATGGCGGAGCGGATTGTGTCAAGCGCACGAAAGGGCTGATTGAACGAATTCTGCCTCCGTTTTGGGAAAAGGAAGGATATGGCTCATTTTGGAGGTGGTTTCAAATTGGCTTGACGCGCCCGCGGGCGGTGGTATGCTGGTGGCATGGTCAAGTGCAAGATGACATACTGCGGCGGACTGCATTGCGAGCTGGTCCACGAACCCTCCGGAGCGAAAGTGATCACGGATGCGCCGGTGGACAACCACGGCAAGGGAGAATCCTTCTCGCCGACGGATTTGATGTGCTCTGCGATGGCGGGCTGCATGGCCACCATCATCGGCATCTACGCGGAGGAACACAACCTGGACCTGCGCGGGATGACGATTGAGGTGGCGAAGATCATGAACCCGAACCCGCGGCGCATTGCGCGCATCGAGACGGAAATCTGCGTGCCCCTGCCGGCGGACAATCCTCACAAGGAGGCGCTGGCCCAGTGTGCGCTGGGAAGCCCCGCCATGCGCAGCTTCCACCCGGATATCGAGGTGCCCATCACCTGGAAATGGGTGGGCTGATCCGACACCGAAAGCCATCACATGAAGCGTCTGACCTACATCTACTGGGGCGTGCCGGCGGCGTGTGCGCTGTCGCTGCTGCGGGGATACGTCTCCGGCACGGCGCACGTGAGCCTGTTCTGGGTGTCGCTGCTCCCCGCCCTGGTGCTGTGGGGCGCCACGTGGCTGCGCCTGCAGGAGAACCGCGCCATGCGGCCGGAGTTCTCCGCGCTGGCGGTGCTGCCGCACATCGTGTTCTGCGGCGCGATGGCTGCGGGCGAAGACCTGCTGTCGCAGGTTCAAGCCAACATCTGGATGATCGTGTACGATCTGATGTGGCTGGGCGCCGCGCTGGGCATGGTCATGGCGCTCTGCCCCTCCGCGGACGAGAAAAAGGAAAGGGCCGCCAAGGGCGGGCGCGATGCCGTGTTCATCATGATGTCCATCCTCACGCTCGCCTACTGCTGGTACAACTGGACCTACACCACCAGGGACATTTTCCTCAAACTCTATACCACCTGACATGAACGCTGCGAACCGGACACTCCTGCTTGCATGCGGCGCAGCGCTGCTGGCATCGTGCAGCGATTTCTACCAGACAGACGGCCGCGCCACGGTGAGCGGCAATTCCGTATACGCGCGCGCGCAGCGGGTGGTGTACGCCGCCCCCAAGGCCGTGGCGTCCCCCGCCCCGCGCGATTCCAACATCGCGTACTACGTGCCCGCCAGCTCGGTGCCGCGCGGCGTGCGTGAAATCCACATCATTAAAAAAGCGCCCGCCGTGCAGCATCCCTCCCCGCAGGAGTTCCTGAAAAACGCGCCCGACCCGGAACCCGAACCCGTGGTGGAGGACAGCGAGCTGGAACACATCTCCCCGGAGCTCCTGGAGCAGCCCGCCGGAACCGATTCCCGCCAGGTTCCCGCCGGTGCAGAAACCCCGTAACAACACTAAACCGACAATGAACAACAAGACCATCATCCCCCTCGTGATGACCGCCGCCATGCTGGCATCCTGCGACCACTACGACCGCACGGACGGCCGCGCCGTGGTGACGGGCGGCTCATTCTACCCCGCCTTCAACCCGCAGCCGAGGCAAGTGGCGCGCCCCGTGGCGAAACCCGCGGCACCGAAACCAGCTCCCAAGCCCGTGGCGATTCCCGCTCCCGCGCCGAAACCCGTGGCGGCCCCTGCCCCGCGTCCCGCGGCATCGCCCGCCAGCCAGCACCAGCCGCGCGTGGCCGTAACCCCGCCGCCCGCACCGAAGCCGGTGACCAAACCCGCGCCGATTCCCGCCCCTGCCCCGCAGCCTGTGGCCAAGCCCGCGCCGATTCCCGCTCCCGCAGCGCAGGAGGAACAGCCCGCCAAGCCCACCTATGCCGTCATGCCCGGCCAGAACCGAGGCTTGAGGGTGCGTCCGCGCCGATAAAATCCACAAATCCCATGCCCAAGCAACGCCTGGATGTACTGGTAGTCTCCCGCGGGCTCTGCGATTCCCGCGAGCAGGCGCAGCGTCTCATCCTGGCGGGCGAAGTCACCGTGAAGGACCAGGTGATTACCAAGCCCGGCACCAAGGTGGATGACGCCCTGCCCATCGCGGTCAAGAACAAGCCCCGGTATGTGAGTCGCGGCGGCCTCAAGTTGGAGGGCGCCCTCAAGGCCTTCCCCGTTTCCGTGGAGGGCAAGGTCTGCTTGGACATCGGCTCGTCCACCGGAGGCTTCACTGATTGCCTGCTCCAGAACGGCGCCCAGCGCGTGCACGCCGTGGACGTGGGCACCAACCAGCTGGTGTGGAAACTCCGCACCGACCCCCGCGTGGTGGTGAAGGAGCAGTTCAACGCCCGCTACATGACCCCTGAGGACCTGGGTGAAAAGGTGCAGCTCATCGTGAGCGACGTCTCGTTCATCTCCCTCACCAAGATCCTGCCCGCCGCCTACGCCTGCCTGCAGGATGGCGGCGACTTGCTCGTCCTCATCAAGCCGCAGTTCGAGCTGCAGCCGGAGGACATCGGCCCCGGCGGCATTGTGCGGGACCCCGCCCTGCACCGCCGCGCTGTGGACAAAATCCACGATTTCGTGGTCAACGAGCTGCACCGCGAATGGATGGGCGTGGCCGACTCCCCCATCAAGGGTATGGAGGGCAACACCGAATTCCTCGCCTGGCTGCGCTGAAACATTTGGATGTACAATGTACAAATCATAGGTTAGGCGGCTGCGGCGCAAGTTTTTTTGACATTTTTTCTTTTTTTTGTGCATTTTGCCCTTTTCCCGCTTAATAGGGTATAGACAAACCCATCATCGTACCATGAAGACCGGATACATACACAAGACTTGCCTGGCGCTTGCGTGCGCGCTGGGAACCGCCTCCGCGGCCGAAAACACCTCGGCTGCCGAGCTCAACTTCTACACGCAGAGCGCAGAGGAAATATGCGCCGCCGACTGGCATTCCCAGTTGGCCAAGCAGCATGCGCTAACCTCGCTCGCGATTATACGATGCATGGAGCCCGGGCAAAACCTCTCGGAGGAAGAAAGCGTGAAACTGGCGCAAATACTGGCGCGCGAATCCACACCGGAAGGCTCCCTGTCTCCCATTCTCCCGCTGTATCTGTATTGCGGCGCGCAGATGAAGGACGCCACCCCGCAGGAGCGGCTGCAATGGTTGGAAAGCCGCTTCAAGCCCTACCTCGGTACAGACAATGGCTCCGCCCATGTCGGGCTGGCCGCACTTGCCGCGCAGTGCGGACAGGATCCCATGCCGCACCTGAAGGCATCCGCGGCAGCCGGGCAGCTCCAGGGCCTTGTGGGCTATGCCTCCCGGTGCTGCATGGTCATGCTCAACAATGCCGACGAGATGCAAAGGTGCCTGGTGGCCGCCGCGCCCAAGATGGTGAATGCTACGGTTGGCAATGGGCTGCGCGCCAATATGCTCATGAACATGGCGGAAAGCTGCGAGATGAAGGGCGGCGCCTTCGATGCCCTGCGCGGCCCGTGCCTGACCTGGGCTTACGGCGTGTATGACAAGGATGATGAATACGCCTACCTGCTGCCTGCATATTACGAGAATTGGGATGGCCTGTACTGGAGATACTGCGCCTTTATGCGCCTGGCCAAGCTCTCCCCTTCCGTGTACTCGTATAAGCATTTGGCCAAAATGTCCGAGGAAATGGGGCAGACCGAACAGGCGGAAATGCTTCATGTCCTGGCAGAGCGTTCCGGCTACCAGGAAGGAAAGGACTACCTGCATGATTTCCCCCATGGATGTGCCGACTCAACCACAAATATTGTCCTCGACCCCAAGGGGTTGGACAAGCATGACCGCGAGCTGCTCACCGCCGGTGTCCGCAACGCATTGTGCTCCAAGCAAAAGGGTACGATCGGTGATTCTGGAGAAGTAAACAGCGCGGGGTTCGCTGAATTGCTCACCGAATTGGGATTGGGATTGCTGCGGGAGGATGAAGACCGGGACTCGAAGGAATCCCTGCTCCGGCAGATTGAGGACATGAAAGCGAAATGCACCGAGAAGAATGCCGGCGAGGTCTACCTCTTTATCTATAAGGCCTATCAGCGCTTGGGCGACAACATCAAAGCCATGGACTACCTGATGAAGTCCGCCGACGAGGGGAACGGCGAGGCCCTCTGCGAACTGGCCAAGCAGGCAGGCCCCACCAGCGAGGAATACGAATACATGATGTCACAGGCAGCGAGCGCCGGTTGCGGAGAGGCTGCCTTCCTGATGTTCAACATTGCCACGGAACATCCGGAGAAGGTGAATGATGCAGCATCGGCGGCCGTTCAATCCTTGGGTGCGGCATTGGCGGGAAACTATGCCCCGGCGTGCGACTACGCCGCGGAAAAGGAGAAGGACAACCCGTCCGCGGTCCTGCTGCTGCGCGCCATGGCCGCCGCGAACTGCGGGGACCGCATTCCCGCGCTGGATGCCGCCCTGGCGGACTACGCCAAGGCCCACCCGGAGACACAGGCGGTGGTGCGCGCCATCAGGACAGCCATTCTCGCCGGCATGGGTAGCTATAATTTCAAGGAAGCCGCGCAAGCCAGCCTCGCCTTGGAAACCCTGCGCGGCCTGCTGAAGGAATACGGCATGCCCGCCGAGGAAATCCAAGCCCGCACCAAAGTGCTGGAAGAGGGTATCAAGGAGCATTTCAAAAAGTAAGCGTCCCCGTGGCGTGATTGCGTTAGTTGGTGTGCGAATGTGGTTTTGGCGTTGGTGGTAACCAGCCTATGAGAGCGCCAACGACCGCTTACCAACCACCCTTGCCCGCGCCAATCATCACCCCAACACCTGCCAGATGCCCAGGGCCATCAGCAGGATACCCGCCGCGCACTCCAATAGGCTGGTGGGCAAATGGCGGAGCACGCGCGTGGAGTGGAACGCCGCCAGCGAGCAGACAAAGGTTACCGCGCCGATGATGGCCACATTCATCAGCAGGCCGGGAATGCCGGGGCATACGCCGCCAATGCCGCCCAACGCCATGCACACGCCGACTGCGAGGGCGTCTATGCTGGTGGCCACGCCCACTAGGACGAGCGCCCATAGGCTGAGCGGGGATTCAGACATGCGGGATGGCTCATCGTCATCCCCGCGCAGGGTCTGGAGAATCACACTGCCACCCAGCAGCAGGAACACGGCGCACACAATCCACGGGGCCCAGGTTTCCACCAGCCCGCTCACTGCCTCGCCTCCCGCGTAGCCTATCAACGGCATCACCGCCTGGAACACGCCCACGCTCAGCGCCAGCCATAGCGACGCCGATGCGCGGTGCACCCGCAGCACCAACCCGTAGGAGAAGGAGTACACCGTGGCGTCCACCGCCAAGGCCAGCGCAATGAGAAAGACCTCCAGCACCGAGGGACGGAAGATGAATTGGATCAGGCGTCTGCCACCATGAACTTCAGCTCGGCCTCGCAGGCAACCTCGTCGCCCACCAGGCAGCGGCCCGTGGCCACGCCGATGGCTCCGCGGATCTTGGTGAGCTCCATCTCGATGGTGAGGATATCACCCGGCACGACGGGACGGCGCCACTTCACCTTGTCGCAGCTCATGAAGTAGCCAATCTTTCCGGCATTTTCCGGGATGCGGAGCATGAGGATGGAAGCCACCTGTGCCATGGCCTCCACCTGCAGCACGCCGGGCATGACCGGGCGGTTCGGGAAATGGCCCTTGAAGTAGGGCTCGTTGATGGAAACGTTCTTCTGGCCGATGCACTTGTGCTCCCCTTCAAAGCCGATGATGCGGTCCACCATCAGGAACGGGTAGCGGTGCGGCAGGATGTTGAGCACGTCCGTGATGTCCATCACGGCGTCGCCCGTGGGGATTTCCACGGCCTTGGGGCGCATGGCCACCATGCTCTGGTAGAGCTTCTGCAGTTTGCCCGCCATCTGCGTGTTCACGCCGTGACCCGGCATGACGGCAATCACGTGGCCCAGGATGCGGTGCCCGTTGAGAATAAGGTCGCCAATCATGTCCATGGTCTTGTGGCGGGCGCACTCGTTGGGGAAGCGCAAGCCACCCGCGCAGATGAACTCGTCCCCCTTGATGACAATGGCGTTGTCCAGCGTGCCGCCCTGGATAAGGCCCTTCTCCAGCAGCGGCTGGATGTCCTCGTAGAAGCAGAATGTGCGCGCCGTGGAAAGCTCCTTCTCATATGTTTCCGGGGTGATGACGGAATCGAAGTACTGGGTGACACGGCCGCCGGGGCCGACCGCCGTCACGGACACGCGGAACTCGTTGGCGGGCATGATGACAATCACGGAGCCTCCCTTGGTCTCCACCTTCACGGGCTCGCGGATCTGCCACACCGTGCAGGGGGCATCCTGCTCCACCACGCCGGCCTTCTTGATGAGCTTGACGTACGGGGAGGCGGAACCGTCGCCGATGGGCGGCTCGTTGGCATCCATCTCGATAATGGCGTTGTCCACCCCCATGCCCGTGAGCGCAGAAAGGATGTGCTCCACCGTGTGCACCTTCACAGAGCCCTCCGCCAGCGTGGTGGCGCGCTCCACTGTCTGCACGCGGTCGGCGGACGCCGGGATGAACGGCTTGTCCGGCAGGTCGATGCGGCGGAAACGCAGCCCGGTGTTGGGCTCAGCCGGCTTGATGGTGAGCTTCACGGGCTTCCCGGTATGCAGGGAGGTACCTGCAATGGAGGCGCTTTTGGCGAGTGTCCTTTGCTTGAGTGTTGCCATACGCGCATTATTCTACACCCCCTGCCCCGACATGAAAAGCAGAAATTACGGGGGCGCGCCAACTTGTGTTACGCCTGCGTCGCCCATTATGGGCTTGCCCTTGGAACGGGATGGTTGTATCCTACACCCGTAGGCTCTGCTTTATGGACTCCAAACCGAACCAGCTCTGCATCGTCGTTCCCTGCTATAACGAGGAAGGGGCGCTTCCGTCCAGCGCCAAGGTGTTGGGGGACCTGCTCCACTCCATGATCAGCGACAACCTGGTCTCCGCCGACAGCTACATATGCTTTGTCAACGACGGCAGCACCGACCGCACGTGGGAGTGCATCCGCTGGCTGATGGGGCAGTCCCGCATGTTCCGGGGAATCAGCCTCTCACGCAATTTCGGGCACCAGGGGGCCCTGCTCGCGGGCTTGTTCACGGCCAGGGCCGACGTCTACGTGAGCATTGACGCCGACCTGCAGGACGACGAGCGGAAGATTCCCGAAATGGTGGCCATGTACCACGGGGGCAAGGACATAGTGTACGGCTGCCGCGACAGCCGGGAAACGGACACGTGGTTCAAGCGCACCACGGCCGGGCTCTTCTACAAGCTGCGGGAGAAGATGGGCTGCTACACCATCCCGAACCACGCGGACTTCCGCCTGATGAGCGCCAGGGCGGTGGCGGCGCTCAAGCAGTTCGGGGAGGTGAATCTGTTTATCCGAGGCATCATTCCCATGCTGGGCTTCCCCTCCGGCAAGGTGTTCTACGCCCGCAAGGCCCGCAAGCAGGGCGAATCCAAGTATCCGCTTTCCAAGATGCTGCCGCTGGCCTGGAACGGCGTGGCGAACTTTTCCGACACCCCGCTGATGTTCTGCCTGTTCGCCGGGCTGGTAGGCTGCGCCCTCAGCGTCGGCCTGATGATATGGGCATTCTGCCAATGGTATTCCCAGTCCACCATTCCCGGCTGGACCTCCATCGTGCTGGTGGTCTGCTTCTTCGGCAGCCTGCAGTTCCTGTTCATGGGCATCATCGGCCTGTACATCGGCAAGATTATGCGCGAGACCAAACACCGCCCGGTGTACATTGTGCAGGACGACCTGACGCGACCGGCACCGTAGAGAAATGCGGACAAGACACAGTTTGTCCTTTCATTTCAGCCGCATGGCGCGTAGAATAAGCCCGCGCCCGTGCGGCGCGCAAGAAACACGAGAGAATGAAAATAGTATTGGCATACTCGGGAGGCCTTGACACATCTGTTCTGCTGGTGTGGCTCAAGGAGAAGTACAATGCGGAGATTATCGCCTACTGCGCGGATGTGGGACAGGCGGAGGAGCTGGACGGGCTGGAGGAGAAGGCTCTCAAGACCGGAGCGTCCAAATGCATCATCGGCGATTTGAAGGCGGATTTCGCCGCCAACTACATCTACCCCATGTTCCAGGCGAACGCCGTGTACGAGGGTCGCTACCTGTTGGGCACATCCATTGCCCGCCCGTGCATCTCCAAGGCCATGGTTGACGTGGCGCTGGCAGAGGGCGCGGACGCCATCGCCCACGGCGCCACCGGCAAGGGCAACGACCAGGTGCGATTCGAGCTTTCCATCAACGCGCTGGCCCCGCAACTGAAGGTCATCGCCCCGTGGCGCATGAAGGAGTGGCGCGACCAGTTCCCCGGCCGCACGGAGCTCATCAAATATGCGGAGAGCCACGGCATCCCCATCCGCCAGAGCGTGAAAAAGCCGTACTCCATGGACCGCAACCTGCTGCACATCTCCTACGAGGCGGGCATCCTGGAGGACACGTGGTACGACGCCACCAAGGAGGAGGACCGCAAGATGTACCTGCTCTCCAACGCCCCGGAAGACGCGCCGGACAAGCCGCAGTACCTGCAGTGCCTGTTCGAGAAGGGCAACATCATCGGCCTGCAGACGGAGGGGCTGGCAGACATCATGGCCAAGGTGGGCACCTCCGCCAAGGGCGAGCGGGACGGCTACACGCTGCTGGACCCGCTGGGGGTGATGCTGGTGCTCAACCACCTGGGCGGACTGCACGGCATAGGCCGCGTGGACATTGTGGAGAACCGCTTTGTGGGCATGAAGAGCCGCGGCATCTATGAGACGCCCGGCGGCACCATCCTGCTGGCCGCCCACCGGGATATCGAAACCATCACCATGGACCGCGAGGCCCAGAAGGTGCGAGACTCCCTCATCCCGGACTACGCCGCCATGGTCTACAACGGCTTCTGGTTCGCCCCGGAGCGCGAGGCCATCCAGGCGCTCGTCGCCAAGACCCAGGAGACCGTGAACGGCGAGGTGCGCCTCAAGCTCTACAAGGGCAACGTGATGTACGCCGGCCGCAAGAGCCCCAATTCCCTCTACAGCTACGCCATCGCCACCATGGAGGGCGACTACACGGACGAGGACTACAACCAGGACGACGCCTCCGGCTTCATCCACCTCAACGGCCTGCGCCTCAAGCAGTTCTCCCGCGCCAACAGCAAGTAATCCCATACAAGGCATGCCTCAGCTCCCCAAGCTCTCATACGTCCTGCTCTCCCACAACCGGGAGAAATACATCCGCGCCGCCATAGAAAGCGCCTTTGCGCAGGACTATGAGGGGGAGCTGGAGTATATCTTCTCCGACGACTGCTCCACGGACCGCACCTTCGAGATTATCAAGGAGTGCGTGGCCGCCTACAAGGGCGGCCGCCGCGTGGTGGTCACCCAGCCGCCCACCAACCAGCACCTGGCAGGCAACACCAACCACGCCGTCAAGTTCGTGGAAAGCGACTGGATTGTGCGCGCGGACGACGACGACCTGTCCTCTGTGGACCGCTGCAGCATCATCGGCAAGGCCATAGCAGAGCACCCTGAGGCTGCATTTGTAGCCACGGGGCTGCGGGAGTTCACGGACGCGGAGGAAGCCTCAGCACTGGAGGAAAGCGCCCGCCCCGCCGGCACGCATGCCGTGGTGAGGGAGCTTGATATACACCGCCCCGGTTGCGGGCAGCCCACCTTCCGTTGCGGCAAGTATTCCTTCAAGGCCTGGCGCATGGATTCCTTCCGCATTTTCGGCGATTTGGACAAGCAGGCATACTACTGCGACGACTACACCTGCTTTTTCCGCTGTTGCGTGCTGGGTTCCGGTCTGTACATTGACAATGCACCGGCGGTGTTTATGCGGGATGGCAGCGGCAACATGTGCCGCGGCGGGGACGACAACAGCCGCGGCTACCAATCCATTATCCGCCTGGAACAGTTCCACGACAAATACTACAACCTGACCTACGCCCCCCTTCATGCCATGCACCAACAGCTGAAGGAATACGTTGCGGACCATTTCTCAGAAGCGGAAAAAGAGGCGGCCCGGCCATTCATGGAAGAGCTTGAAAGAAACATGCGCACCCGCAGCCTCATGCGCGACTATTGGCGCAAGGGTATCTGCCACCGCCTGAAATGTTGCCGGGCAATGGGCTACACCCCGGCGTTCTCCATGCTGTACAGCCTGCCCATGCCCATGTACGCCGCCATACTGGCCATGCTCAGGAAATTGAAGGGAAAGCACTGACATGCCGCAACTGCCCAAGCTCTCCTACGTGCTGCTCTCCCACAACCGGGAGAAATACATCCGAGCGGCGGTGGAAAGCGCTTTGGCGCAGGACTATGAGGGGGAACTGGAATACATCTTCTCCGACGATTGCTCCACGGACCGCACCTTCGAGATTATCAAGGAATGCGTGGCCGCCTACAAGGGAAACCGCCGAGTGGTGGTCACCCAGCCGCCATCCAACCTGAAAACGGCAGCCAATTTCAACCACGCCGTTTCCTTTGCCAAAGGGGATTGGATTGTCCGCGCGGACGACGACGACATTTCCGCCATTGACAGGTGCGCCGTAATCGGGAGGGTTGTCTCCTCCACCCCGGGTTGCACATACGTGGCCACGGAATCAAGCAAGTTTTTCCAGGACGACGAGGAGGATGACGCCATACGGGCAAGCCGCATTCCCTGCGCGCAGGGAATGCGCCCAAGGCCGGTTGACATCCGCACCATGCCCCCGTGCCAATGCGCATTCCTCTCGTCCGAATACTCGTACAAGGCGTGGGACATGGCTTGTTTCCGCACCTTTGGGGATATTCCGGCGGCGGCTTACCTGGCGGACGACTACATCCTGTACTTCCGCGCCTCCCTGCTTGGCAAGGGCGTGCTCGTGGACAACGCCAACGCCGTTCTGGTGCGCAACAACAGCCTGCACCAGAGCATAGGGTCCGACAACAAGAATGAAGGCTACCGTGACATCATGCGCCGCGAGCGGCTCTTTGACGAATACCAGAACAGCACGGCAGTCCCCATGCGCCAAACATACGAGTCCCTGCTTGATTTCGCGCGGCGCATGCCGCAGGATGAACAACCGGGCGTGCTGGCATTCCTGGCCGACATGCAGGAAAAGATTCGCACCACAGAAACCTTGCGTTCATACTGGAGAAAGGGTACAATCCACCGTGCATGCATAGCGCGGGAGCTGGGTATGACAAGGCCGTACGATATGCTGCGCTGCCTGCCTATGCCCGTTTTCGCCGCACTATTGGCACTTATCAGAAAAATAAAAATCAAAGCCTGACACAATTATGATGGAAGTGTTCATGCACCCCTGCACGTTTTGGTTCAGCCGCTTCAGTGGTTTTGCACGTTACCATTGTGAACTCGCGGCTCATTTGATGCAGCTTGGCGTCAACGTTCACATTCCCATCAGGGAAACTCCCAACGAGAATCTCAAGGCGGCTCCCTTTTTCCCGCAAACCTCGGCGGAGGCTCCCGGGATACCGTTGGCCGCACGCGCCATGAGGCTCATGCTTTCCCTCACCCCGTACGCGCAGAAAGCCAACCGCCACGCCTGGCGTGCAGAAATCCGCAAGTACATGCGCGCAGGCCACCATTTCGATGTCATCCACCCCACCCACACCAACGCGTACGACCTGATTCCCTTCATAGGCAAAACGCCGTTGGTGCTCACGGTGCATGACATGACGCATGAAATCTTCCCGCACCTATTCAAAAACGACCCCACGTCCCAGCGCAAGCTGGATTACGCGCGACGGGCCGACCGTATCATCGCCATTTCCGAATGCACCAAAAGGGATTTGATGGCCATTTACGGCATCGAGCCGGAAAAGATTGACGTGATCCACCACGGCAACTCTCTGGTTCTGCCGGCAGATGCAGCCACACGCCCCATGGAGCTTCCGGAGCGCTACGTGTTCTTTGTGGGCAGGCGCCGCGACTACAAGAAATTCGACATCTTCCTAGAAGCCTTTGCCGAACTGGCAGACACCGACCGCGAACTGCAGCTCGTCTGTGCAGGCGGTGGCGCATTCAACCCGGAGGAACTTTCGCAGATAAGCAGCCTTCACCTTGGTGGGCGCGTGCGCCAGTGCTGGTTCTCGGATGAGGAACTGGCCATCGCGTACAACCGCTGCCAGGCGTTCGTGTATCCTTCCGCATATGAGGGATTCGGCCTGCCGCTACTGGAAGCCTTCTCTTGCGGGGCTCCCGTGCTCTGCTCCAAGGCAAGCTGCTTCCCGGAGATAGCCGGCAACGGCGCGGACTACTTCCCCGCAGACGATGCAGCCGCCATGGCCAGCGCCATACAGCGGGTGCTGGAGAGTCAAGACCACGCCAACGGGCTGCGCGCGCGCGGCGCGGAACGGCTCGCGCACTTCTCTTGGCAGCGCTGCGCTGCAGAAACCAAAGCCACCTACCAGAAAGCAATCGACCAAAAGAAACCATGAGCGCAGATTCCCCCCTCTTCTCTGTCGTGATTCCGGCATACAACGCCCGGAAGTTCATTCCCCTGACCATAGAAAGCATCCTGCGGCAAACCGTGCAGGATTATGAAATCGTGGTGGTGAACGACGGTTCCACTGACGACACTCTGGAGATACTGCAGGGCATATCCGATCCGCGCCTGCGCATCATCACGCGGGAGAACGGCGGGGAATGCGTTGCGCGCAACCACGGTTTGCGGGAGGCGCGCGGCAAGTACATCGCCTTCTTGGACAGCGATGACGTGTGGCTGCCGAACCATCTGGAACAGGCGCTCTCCTTCCTGGAGGCGCACCCGGATATCGTCTGGTTCTCCTCCACCATGAAAACGGTGGAGGATATTGCGCCGGAGGACATCCGGCCCGCGGATTGCACCGGGGAGCGCCTGTGCGCGGTCAACTGGTATCTGGAGGGGGCAGTCCATACCCTTCCGTCCACCGTGACGGTGCGCCGGGAAGTGATTCAGCGCTACCCTCACCTGTTTGCGGAGGGCTACAAAATGTTTGGCGACAACATAGGGTGGTGCCAGCTGGCGAAGGCATATCCCATGGTGGGGCTGAGCGACACGCCCACCGTGCTCTACCGGTTCTGGCAGGGCAATGCCTCCACCACGCACAACGTGAGCCCGCACGGTGTGCGCAGCGAAGCCGTGAAAATGGCGCTGGCCAGGCACGCGGAATTCTACCGTGAAGCGGATTGCCCGGCGGAAGCCAAGTTGTACTACCGCCACTTTGCGCTGGGCAACTGGTGGGCGTGCATTTCCTCCGCATTCCTGCCGGAAGAATGGCAGGAAGATTTCGCCGCACGCCGGGACGTGGCGGGAAATGCCGCCACCCTCTGGATGCGCCTTTGGGCAAGCGTGAACAAAATCTCCCTTTGCGCCATGCGCTGGGGCGTGCGCATGCGCAACAAGACCGTTAAACGGAGGATTGTAAAACTGGCCGCGGCTTCCCGCATACATTTCAGCTAATTTGTCCGCACAATGAACCCAAAACCTAAAATTGCGATTCTGGCAAGTTTCCCGGCATGGCTGTACACAGACAAGCTGCCTGTCTTCAAAGGGCATTACGCGGTGTGGCTGGCGGCGCTTCACGAGGCGTTCGGCGCACAGGACGATTTTGAAATCCACTGGGTTTCGCTCAATAAACACATCTCCTCCCCCCTGCGGTTCACCTCGCACAACCAGCAGATTCATCTGCTGCCGCGCGCCAAGCGCACCATCGGGCTCTATTCGTTCTACCTCTGGGACCGCCATGTCATGGCGAAAGAGCTCGCGCTCATCAAGCCGGACATGGTGCACTCATGGGGTACGGAGGATTGCTACGGCCTGGGTGTCAAGGATTTCAAGGGGGGAGTGAAGCTGCATTCCGTACAGGGAGCGCTGCGCACCTGCGTGCAGCGCGCGAGCTACCCGCGCTTTGTGCGCCACCACAGCCTGTACGAACCCGGCATATGGAGATCCATTCCCCATATCACGGCGGAATCACCTTGGGCGATTTCCCGCGTGCGGGAAGTTGTGCCCCACGCAGATGTGAAACTTTTCGAGTACGCCGTGGAGGACCGTTTCTTCCAGATGGAGCGGAAGCTTGCGCCATCTCCGGTCTGCATCTTTTCCGGAGACAACGCCCCGCTCAAAAACCTGGACACCATCATCAAGGCTTTCTCCCGCCCGGAACTCTCGCATGTCACGCTCAAGCTTGTGGGCGTTCCCTCTACCCCGTATCCCATTATCCCCCCCGGTTTAACACCGAACATCATTCTCATGGGGCGGGTGAACCGCCAGGAGGTGGCGGACACGCTGGCGAGCGCGTGGGCGCTGGTGCACATGAGCCTGGCGGACACCGGCCCCACGGTGGTGAAAGAAGCCCGCGTGGTGGGGATACCCGTTGTGCTATCCAACGAGTGCGGCAGCTGCCAGCATGTGGTGGAGGGCAAATCCGGGTTCATCTTGCATCCGTATGATGTGGATGGCCTGGTGCGGGCCGTGCTGGCCGTGACAAAGGATGCGCAAACGGCACAGGCCATGGGTGAGTACGGGCGGGAGGAATGCCGCCGCGCGCTTTCCGGGGAAACCATGGTGGGCAACCTGCTTGCCATCTACCGGGAGCTTCTCTCCGGCGGCGAGATTGCCTAACCCTGCCGCAGGTGCACCGGCAGCGGCTCGCAGGCGGGCGGGGTGCCGCGGAGAATGTGCCCGCTCGGCACATCCCGGGAAACCACCGTGCCCGCGGCAATCACGCAGTCGTCGCCTATGGTGACGCCCTTGAGGATGGTGCAGTTCATGCCGATATAGCAGCGCTTGCCGATGGTGATGGGCTTGCCGGTCCTCTGCCTGCGGTCCAGCCAGCCGATTTCGGGGTCGTACTCGTGCCCCTTGGCATCGTAGATGACTGTTCCGGGGGCCACGATGGTGTATTCTCCGATGGTGATTTTGCTGCAGGCCACAATGGTGCAACCGCTGAGCGCGCAGTGGTCGTGCAGCTCGACACAGGCATCCGGCAGCTGAGTGATAAATGCAACGGGGTGCTGCACCAGCGGGCTGAACCGGCGGATGGAATGCAGGAACACGCTGTTCCCCACCTTGATTTGGGAGCCCTTTCTCTTGCGCACATACGGCACGCCGGTCACCACGCAATCTTTACCCACGGCCGCGCCCTTCATGCGCAGGAGCCACACGAAGGGGGCACACAGGTGCTTCAGGATGTTGTCTTTCGTTTCCGTGGTCATGCTTGATTACCGTGTCTGATTTCCCCACGAGACGGCTCCATTGTACGTTACCTCGCCGAGCGTGGCAAGTTTTATTCACGAAGCGCCGATAAATCTTGCCATGGAGCCCCAAACATGTATAATGCTGCCGGGGGAAGCGGCATGCGCCGCATGTTCCCACATTCGGAATACACCTATAGGCTCATGCTGGGAAAACTCAAGGTAGCGATTTGGAAAGTGCTGGGGGTCATTGACATGCTCCCCCTGAAATGGAAGGGTGCGCGCATCGGCAAGGGATGCTTTGTGGACGGCATGCCCAAGGTTCACATGGCAAAGGGAGCCAAAATCATTCTGGGCGATGACGTGACCCTCATATCCAGAGAACGCCACAACCCCCTCCTCAGGCAGAAAATGATACTCAAGGCAACCACGCCTGATTCCGTCATCCAACTGCATGACCATGTGGGATTGAGTGGATGCAGCCTGATCAGCAGCACCTCCATCAGCATCGGGGAGTACACGATTATCGGGCCCGACACCGTTGTCTTTGACGCGGCCGGACACCACTACAATCCAACAACGGGGTGGAGGGTGCGCACCATGAGGACCGGCAACCCCATCTCAATCGGCAAAAAATGCTTCATCGGCTCGCGCTGCATCATCATGGGAGGCGTCACCATCGGGGACAACTGCGTGGTGTCGGCCGGCACCGTGGTAAGCAAGGATATTCCCGCGGGGCATATCGCATGCGGCAATCCGGCAGTCATCACCCCGCTGCCCAAAAGGCTGGGAGGCCCCGGCAGGAAGAAACCCGCGCCTGCAGCCGAACCGGGTTCAAATTGACATGGCGGCGGGAGCCGGTGCCAAGTTTGGCTTGACACGGGGGGCTGCCGTTGATATATACAGTTCACACCATCAATCACATTTCACATACGGATATGGATACTCAAGCATTCCTGGAACAGATGAAGGACATCCTCGATATAGAGGACCGCGAGCTTTCCCTGGACGACGAGTTCAGGAGCTATGACGAGTGGGATTCCCTCGCCCACCTCTCCACCGTTGCCATGATTGACGACGAGTACGGCGTGGCCATTGATTCCGTGGAATTCCGCGGGCTCAACACGCTCGGCGACATCGTGAAGCTCATTGAAGCCAAACAGTGACACCATGGCCGCTTCTCCTGCAGAAATACGGGAGATGATAGCCGGCATCCTGGAGATACCGGCCGGCTCCTTGCCCGACACTTTGGGTGTGGGAGATGTCCCGCAGTGGGACTCGCTGGCCCAGATGGCCATCATGACCACGCTGGAAGACGAGTGCGGGCTCAGCGTGCCGGAGGAGCGGATGATGGAGCTCTCCACCATCGGCCAGATCATAGCCTTTGCCGGAGGGGGTGGCGTTCCCCCCGCCCCTGCGGCGGAACCGGCTCCGGCGGCGGAGTGTTCCCGCGCGGCGGGAGCGTTTGCAGACACTCCGGCCGCGCCTGCCCTGCCGGCGTACAACCGCCAGCCCGTGGTGCTCACCATCCAGCAGCGCGCGGATGAGCACCCTGCCAAGGCGGCGATTGTATTCGAGCACGACGCCGTGACATACCGGCAGCTGGTGCTGGGGATGCGCTCAGCCGCCGCCTACCTGCGGCAGAAGGGAGTGAAACCCGGCGACGT
Source organism: Akkermansia sp. (assembly GCA_030531305.1). Lineage (GTDB taxonomy): Bacteria > Verrucomicrobiota > Verrucomicrobiia > Verrucomicrobiales > Akkermansiaceae > Akkermansia. The sequence continues at coordinate 4,456 of JAUNNT010000033.1, read as the reverse complement.
GGTGGCCCTGTATGCAGAGAAGACCAAGGAGTTCTACCACTGCTACTTCGGCGCGCACCTGATGGGAGCCGCCGTGCTCAACCTGGATGCCTCCACCAAGGAAGAGCGACTCAACTACGTTTTCGGGCAGACGCACCCCGCGCTTTGCCTGGGCTCCGGTCTGAAAGCGGATGCCCGCTTTGATGAAATCGGGTTGGAGCAGTTTGCCCCCGATACGGAACTGGCAGCCCCGCCCATGGAAGCCGTGGCGGACATCATGTTCACCACCGGAACAACCGGCGAGCCCAAGGGAGTGCCGCTCACCCACGCAAACCTGGCGGCGGCGGCCTGGCAAATCAACTCGTTCATCGGCACCTGCGCAGATGATGTGGAAGTGCTGGCGCTGCCGATATGCCATTCCTTCGGCATGGGGCGCTCCCGCTGCGTGCTGGCGGCAGGCGGCACGCTGGTGCCTGTGCCGGGGTTCAGCAATCCCAAGCGCCTGTTCGCCGCCATGGACCAGTACCGAGCCACCGGCCTGGCGTTTGTGCCGGCCGCCTGGGCGTACCTGCAAAAGATGAGCGGCGATGCCCTGGCGGCGCACGCCGCGTCCCTGCGCTACATTGAGATTGGCAGCGCCGCCATGGACACGGCAACCCGCCGCCACCTGATGGAGCTTTTCCCGCTCACGCGCATCTGCATGCACTACGGGCTCACGGAGGCCTCCCGCTCCGCCTTCATTGAATTCCATTCCCAGAGCGGGCATCTGGACAGCGCGGGCCTGCCCGCACCCCACGTGCAAATCTCCATCCTTTCACCGGAGGGAACTCCCGTGCAGACGGGCGAGGAAGGGGAAATCTGCATCAAGGGGGACCATGTGGTAGCGGCCTACCTGAACCAACCTGCCGCCGCCTGCCGCCACGGGGAATATTTCCGCACCGGGGATTGGGGGATGCTTGATGCAGACGGCTACCTGCACGTTCTCAGCCGCACGAAGGACATCATCAACACGGGCGGCAAGAAGGTGAGTCCGGACGAGGTGGAGGGAATACTCTGCTCCATCCCCGGCGTGGCGGAGGCCGCCTGCGTGCCTGCACCGGATCCCCAGGGTGTGCTGGGGGAAGTGGTGCGCGCCGTGCTGGTATCGGACGGCACGCCGCATCCCACCGATGCCACCCTGCGCGCCGCGGTGGCGACGCAGGCGGAGGCCTACAAGGTGCCCGCCGTCATCGAGTGGCGGGATTCCCTGCCCAAAACGGAATCCGGGAAGCTCCAGCGCAGGCTCGTCTAACGTTTTCACCAACGCCATGTACCTCCACTACAAGAACAAGCAAATCACGGGCATCCTTTCCGTTGTGCCATCCAACGAGGTGGCCTTTGACGATGAAATCCCGAACTATTCCTTCACGGCGGCCCAATGCATGCAGCTCAAGAAAGTGATGGGCTACAACAAGCACCGCCTCTGCAAAAGCAGGGACGCCTGCATTTCCGACCTCATCTGCCACGGCTTCAACCACCTCTTTGAACAGGGCTGGCTCAAGAGGGAGGATATCGATGCCCTCGTCCTGCTCACCAACTCCCCGGACTACCCCGTGCCGCCCACCAGCAACGTCATCCAGGGCATGCTGGGGCTCAAGCACGATATGCTTTGCCTGGATATCAACCAGGGTTGCGCCGGCTACATGGTGGGGCTCTCCCAGGCCTTCATGCTTTTGGAGCAGCCGGAAATCAGGAAGGTGGCCGTGGTGACGGCGGATATCGAAAGCCGCACCCACTCCTACAAGGACCGCTCGTCCTACCCCCTCATGGGAGACGCCGCCACCATCACCATTGTGGAGAACAAACCCAGCGCGGATATCCACCAGTTCCTCAAGATGGACGGCACCGGCGCCCTGAGCATCTGCATGCCCGCAGGCGGCCTCAAGGAGCAGGCCAACGAGGACTCCATCCGCATGGTGGACGACGGCACAGGCAACATCATGAGCCGCCACCACATCCGCATGAAGGGGGACGACATCTTCAACTTTGTCATGACCCGCGTGCCCTCCATGTTCGGGGAGCTGTTCGAGCATTGCGGCAAGACCTTTGACGACGTGGAGTACTTCATGGTGCACCAGCCCAACAAGTTCGTGCTCACCAGGCTTGCCAAGAAAGTGGGAGTCTCCACGGAGAAGATGCCTGCCAACGTGGTGGAGAACCTCGGCAACTCCGCCAGCTCCACCATCCCGAACGATATCACCTTCAACCTCGGCCGGCGCCCGGAAACGGAAACCATTCCGCTTTGCCTGGCGGCTTTCGGAGAAGGGCTCATCTGGAGCGCCACCATCATTGACCTCGGCCCCCTGGATTTCTGCCGCATGATTGAAATGGACATCTAAGCCCCGTTCTCCCGCCATGTCATACAACCCCATGTCCCTTGAAGGGAAAACCATCCTCGTCACCGGCGCCTCCTCCGGCATTGGCAGGGCCATTGCCGTTGAGTGCGCTAAACTCGGTGCCACACTCGTCTGCACAGGCAGAAACGAGGAACGCCTGCAGGAAACCATGGCCATGCTGGAAGGAGCCGGCCATACCGCCGTGACCGCGGATATCAGCACGGACGAGGGATTGGACCTCCTTGCGGGCGGCCTGCCCAAGCTGGACGGGGCGGCCATGGTAGCCGGCATCAACAAATCGCTACCCACCGCCTTCCTCAAGAGGGATGAAATCTCCCGTATACTGGATACCAACCTCTTGGCCCCCATGCTCTTGCAGGCGGCGCTGCTCAAACAGCACAAGCTCCGCAAGGGGGCTTCCGTGGTGTATATGGCATCCGCCTCCGCCGTTGCAGGGCAGACCGGGCAGGCCATGTACGCTGCCAGCAAGGGAGCCTTGGTTTCATACATGAAGGTGGTTGCCCATGAGCTGGGACCCAAGCTGATACGGGCGAACTGCATCCTGCCCGGCATGGTGGAAACCCCGCTCATCCACCGCGGCACCCTTGATGAGGAAATGCACGCCAAGGATATGCAGAACTACCCGCTCCGGCGGTACGGGCAGCCGGAGGAGGTTGCCCATTTGGCAGCCTTCCTGCTCTCCGACGCCGCAGCGTGGATCACTGGTTCCTGCTATGCGATAGACGGCGGTCTCACCCGCAGGTGAGAGGCTGCAAGAGGGCACGGAGTGCGGGCCGGAATTGGGGTCGCACCTCACTCCGCAGGCGTGAAGTACTTCACCATCTCGTGGCGCAAGCCGCCGTACCTCGCGATGATTGAGTAGTTGACGTTGCACTCGATCAGCACCGGGCCGTTCGGGGTAATGGCCACATCCCACCCGGCACTCCTCAATCCCCCGCACAGGGAATGAGCCTTTTTCGCCAGGGCCACGGCCTCTTGGTAGTAGGGCAGTTTCACCTCCTTGAACACCACCCCGCTATCAGGATGGGCCGGCGTGCCGGGCCTCGTGTAGTCATGGTATGAAGCCAGCTCGTTGAGAGTACCGTCGGGCTTGATAATCACGCCCAGACCGCCATGGTACAAATTGTCCACCGTGGAACCGCCCACGCCCATTCGCAACATCGAGCGCAACAGGACAATCTCCCCATCGGCGGCGCACGCGGTGACAATCCGGCATGTATTGAGCGACTGGGGATGGAGCGACTTTAAGAGAGGATGGTTGACAACCACTTCCTCCATCAGTTTCGGCTGGCTGAAATAAGTGTCCCAATCCTGATCGTTGCAGGGTGTCCCGTCGATATGGTACACGCCGCCCCGGTTTTCGAACATGAAGCAACCGTTTCCCTGGGTGTCCAGCTCAGGCTTGCAAAACACCTCGTTCCTTCCCCCGGCCCACAGGCTGTCCAGGGTTTGCCAGTCCTCGTCCGCCCCGCGCCATGCAAGGGTTCCTTCCCGGAATTGGACAAAGCCTATGCGGCGGCTGACGGGAATGCCCCTACTGCCGAAAAATTCCTTGAAGGTTCGTTTGTTGATGATGGTTTCAACCAACTGTTTGTTCCCCTTTTCCGCTTCATAGTGAAAGCGTATCCATTCATACTGGAGAACAGCCTTGTCAATGTCAATCAGGTATATCTTCTGTGCAAAGTAGTCGCGGATACAGTCGTTTATTGTAAACCAGAAGCGGTGGGTGGCATTGTCTATTGCATAGTAGCGCCATACCAGAGCCATGAAGTCTGCCATCACCTGATGAAAGGATTTCTTGTTTTCATCAGGGATTTTCGACCAATATTCCCTTATCAGGTCCACCTTTTCGAGCACTTTTCGCGTATGGGCGAGCTGGCGTTCTGCCAGGGCGGCCTCATTGCGCCGCGGAGACTTTTCATCCACGTTCAAGGCAATTGCATTCCACTCATTCTTCAGCATAGCTAATCCGATTCTACGGCATGGCTGCAGATTGGTCAAGGAAAAAAGGGTTCAGAACGGACGCTCGTTCATTGCAAAATTAAATGCGACAGGCAAGGGGGCACATAAAAAGGGTGCAT
>JAUNNT010000091.1 GCA_030531305.1 Akkermansia sp. | reverse complement strand
TACCGAGTACCTAGTACCTAGTAAATCCCCATCAGGCTTTCAGCTCGTTGCCCAGCTCAATGATGGAGTATTCCCCCGGGCTGAGGCGGTAGACGATCTGCAGCACGTTGCGGCGCGCGTTGCGGTACAGCACGAACGGCTTGCCGGAGATTTCCAGCTCCATGATGGCGTCCTCCTTGTACATGGTGCGCAGGTCGTAGCCCTCGCGGGTGATGCGCACGGGCTTGGGATCCTCCGGCGCGTCGATGTCCACCTCCTGGTCCAGCACGTCCTCCTGGTACACGGTTTCGTCCAGCTTGCGGATGCTCTCGGAGCGGTGGGGGCGGTAGTGCTTCATCAGGCGCGTCTTGTGCTTGCGCATGCGGCGCATGATCTTCGTCACCGTCTCGTCAATGGATGCATACATGTCCGTTCCCACGGTGGAAGCCTGGATGGTGATGTGGTCCGCGCAGTAGAGCACGATTTCTGCCATCTGGCGGTCCTTCTGCACATCCACCACCACGCGGGCTTCCACAATGCGCGGGTAGTCGATGTGGATGGCCTGGATCTTCTTGGTGGCGAAATCGCGGATGGCGTCGGTCACTTCAATGTGGCGCCCCGTCACGGTAATGTTCATTGCTTCGTTGGACATAGTGTTTTCTCTCTCTGTTTCGTTGTGTGCGCAAAAGGCGAGAAAGGCCTCATGCAATACTCATGGTAGCCGCACCGGGGATTTTTTGCAAGAAAAAACTTCCCGCAATGCCGCATTATGTTGGGCGGCGGGATGAAAACGCCCGCCGGAATGAAACAGGCGGGGCGTTGACGCAAAAACGGCGGTTGCGCGCACGCTTTGTCCTTGCGGTGCGTGGCGGAATGTGCTAGAGTCTTCGGCATGTCGAAATACGAAGGGGAGCAGGTGCTGGTGGTGCCGCGCGAGGCGTTCAACGCGGTGGGTGCGTTCAACGGCGTGCGCCGCAACCCGGAGGAGTATTTGGAAGCCTTCCTGAAGCCCGGCGTGGCGCGCTACATGGACCGCGCGCTGGCCGAGCAGAGCCCGCAGTTCAAGCAGCTCATCGCCTACGCCATCTTCTGCCGCAAGGGCAAGATACTCGCGTACTCCCGCACCTCCAAGGGCACGGAGACGCGCCTGCATGACAAGTGGTCGCTGGGCATCGGCGGCCATATCAACCCCATCGACGGCCTGACGGACAGCATCCACACGTACCTGACGGGCATGGAGCGCGAGATACGCGAGGAAATCAGCATCCCGCCCGCCGTGAGCCAGGAGCTCTACGCCGTGATCAACGACGACACGGACGAGGTGGGGTCGGTGCATCTGGGCATCGTGCACCGGTTCGAGCTGGAGGAGGGCGAGGTTTGCGCCAACGAGAAGAAGCTGGACAACCTGGGCTTCCACACGCTGGAGGAGCTGGCCGGCCCGCTGTACCCCAAGCTGGAGAGCTGGTCCACCATCTGCGTGGACGCCCTCAAGGAAGACGCCCGATAAGCATTTCACAAAAACGGAAAGACAGATGAACACGAAGACGAGCATATTGGCATTGGCGGCCCTGTGCGGGCTGTGCGCGCCGCAGGCGCTGGCGGACAGGAACAGCGACTACTGGGCACCGCAGAACATGGCGGCGCGCCAGTGCACCTCGGTCCACATCGGCTTCCTTCCCACCGTGCCGCGCCACACCGCCGCCTACCAGGAAATGGTGGTGGAGAAGAGCGCGCCCGGCACCTACTTCTGCTGCAACAACTTCTCCAACGGCTACATCGGCGTGCAGGAGCTCGCCGAGCGCCCGGACGGCCCGCCCAAGCGCGTGGTCATCTTCTCCATCTGGGATGCGCAGGACACCGGGGACAACCCGAACGCCGCGCCTGAATCCGAGCGCGCCAAGCTGGTGCAGCGCGGCAAGGGCGTGCACACCACCCGCTTCGGCGGGGAAGGCACCGGCGGCAAATCCATGCGCGAGTTCAACTGGAAAGAGGGCCAGCGCATCCGCACCCTGGTGGTGGAAAAGGAAGACGGCGAGAAGTTCCGCCAGATTGCGGGCTACCTGTACAACGACGAGACGCAGCAGTGGGACCTGCTGAGCTGCTGGCGCGTGCAGGCCATCCACCGCGGATTGGGCGGGGGCAGCGGCTTTGTGGAGGATTTCCGCCGCAACGTGGAATCCAAGAAGCATGAGCGCCGCGCCACCTTCGGCCCCGCCTTCCGCTGGGCCGGCAACGAGTGGAAGCAGGCCACCGAATTCCGCTTTACACGCGACGCCAACCCCAACAATGAAATCAACTGCCGCCTCAATCCCAAGCTCGGCTACTTCTCACTCGCTACCGGCGGCAAAATCGCCCCGGAACCGGATTTCAAACCCTTCGACGTGAAGCCGCTCATCCCGCTGCCGCAGGCCAAGGAGCCCGACCAGAAGGTGATGGACATCATCCACGCGCCCAAGCTGGAGCTTGTGGAATACGGGGACGACGGCGCCAACATCTGAGCCGTTTGATTCGCCCCGCGCGGGGCAGGTTGTAAAGGAGGCCGCACTCAAATGGTGCGGCCTTCTTTGTCGCGGAACGAGCCGCAGAGGATCATGATCATGTCGATGACCTGCCAGATGACGAACCCGCCGCCGGTGAGGAACTGCAGGATGCCCGTCCACACCTTGCCGGCGTAGATGCGGTGCACGCCGCCGAGGGCGAACAGGATGAGCAGGGAAAGCAGGAAGGTCGTGGTGCGGGAACGCGTGCTGTATTCTTCTTCCATGGGAATGAACGAGGGTTGATATACGGGTAGGATACCACGTGCGCGGCATCCGTTCAAGAAATGTTTGCGGAGGGAATGTTAGCCGTGGTCAACGGATGAAGTTGGTGGTGGCGCGCGGGAGTTGCTGGGCGGGCGGCAGCGCGGCGAACGCCTTGGCGGCGCGCGCCATGTTGGCGCCCAGCTGGCGCATGATGGCCAGGCCCTCCTCGTCCTTCAGCACCTCCTCCGGCGCGTTGCCGTGAACCTCATTCCAGTAGAACGAGGACACGATGGGCATCTGGTTGATGGTGAAGTGCTTCTGGATGACATCCAGCGTGGCGAGCGAACCCGCGCGGCGGGACGATGCCACGGCCGCCGCCGGCTTGCCCGTCAGCAGCCCGCCCCCCGCCACGGAAAGGCGGTCCATCAGGCCCATCAGCCGCCCGCTCGGGTGTCCGTAGTACACCGGGGAGCCGAACACGAAACCCTGCGCGTCCCTGGCCTTCTCGATGATGTCGTTGCAGGCGTCGTCCTTGAACACGCACTTGCCCGTGCCGCTGCGGTGGCAGTAGCCGCAGGCGGTGCAGTCGAACGCGGGGCCGCTGCCGGCGTGGATGATTTCCGCCTTCACGCCGTTCCTCTCCAGCTCCTCCGCCACCACGGAGAGCGCGGTGTACGTGCAGCCCTTCTCATGCGGGCTGCCGTTGATGAGCAGCACCTTGCACGCGCCGCCGGATGCCGCCGCGGGTTCCGCAGCCTCCACGCCCAGCGCCGCCGCCGCGAGCGCGCCACCGGCCACGCCCGCCTTCGCCAAAAAGTCTCTTCTGTTTGCCATGCTGGAATTTGTACACCCAAATCCCTTGGGCGTCAACCAATTATTTGCCTTGGAGAATGGCCAGTTTTTCGGGGTCCAGCTTCTCCCAGGGGAGGTTGGGCTTGGAGAAGTGGCCGTAGTTGGTGGTTTGGCGGAAGATGGGCTTGCGGAGGCCGAGGGTGCGCTCCATGTCGGCGGGCTTGAAGGAGAAGGCCCTCTTCACACGCTCGATGATGGTGGCCTCGCTCACCTTGGCGCTGCCGAAGGTGTCCACGTCAATCATGATGGAGACGGGGTCCGCCTTGCCGATGGCGTAGGCCACCTGGAGCTCGCAGCGGTCGGCGAGGCCGGCGGCCACGATGTGCTTGGCGACCCAGCGGCACATGTAGGCGCCGGAGCGGTCCACCTTGGAGCAGTCCTTGCCGGAGAAGGCGCCGCCGCCGTGGCGGCCCATGCCGCCGTAGGTGTCCACGATGATTTTTCTGCCGGTGAGGCCGGAATCGCCGTGGGGTCCGCCGACGACGAACCGTCCGGTGGGGTTGATGAAGAATTCGGTATCCGGGGTGATGAGTTCCGCAGGCAGGACGCGGCGGATAATTTCCTCGCAGAATTTGCGGATGGTGGCGTTGTCCACGTCGTCGCTGTGCTGGGTGCTGAGCACCACGTTGAGGATGCGGGCGGGGCGGCCCTGCTCATCATACTCCACGGCCACCTGGCTCTTGCTGTCCGGCCGCAGCCAGGGGATGCCGCCCCCATGGCGCACCTTGGCCAGCTCCATCATGATGCGGTGGGCGTACATGATGGGGGCGGGCATGAGCTCCGGGGTCTCGTTGGACGCAAAGCCGAACATGATGCCCTGGTCTCCGGCGCCCTGTTCCGCGCCGTCCTTGCCCTCCGCCGCACGGGCGTCCACGCCCTGGGCGATATCCGGGCTCTGGGTGGTGAGGTAGTTTTCAATTTCCACGGTCTCTGCGTTGAAAAGCTCATCGTCCGCAGATGTGCGGTAGCCGATGGCGCGGATGGTGTCGCGCACGATTTTACCGTAGTCGATTTCAGCCTTTGTGGTGATTTCACCGGCAAGGATGACATGGTTGTCCTTGACGAGCGTCTCGCAGGCGACGCGACTGGCGGGGTCCTGCTCCAGGCAGGCGTCCAGGATGGAGTCGGAGATAAGGTCGGCCACCTTGTCCGGGTGACCTTCGCCGACGGATTCGGAAGTGAAGATGCGGGGTTGGTTCATTTATTCGTAATTGGTGAAAGAGAAATCGGTGAGGCCGCTGGGGAGCTGGTCCTTGGCGCGGCCGAATTCGGCCATGGCGGAGGTGGAGATGACGGCGGCCTTGTTGGAGATATCCGGGGAGCGGTCCAGCATGCACTGGAACACGTCCCAGAGCAGGGTCATCTCGTTGCGGAACTGTGAGCTCTGGATGAGGTAGTGGCGCATGCCGCGGTTGTAGAGCGCGCGGATTTCGTCGTGCGTAAGGTTGCCGCTCTGCTTCTGGTGGAGTTCGGCGGGGTCCTGCTTCTGGCACTCCGTGCGAGCGATGAGGTTGGCGCGCTGCTGCATGAGCCGCACATCATACGCATCCTTGCGCATGGCGGCCAGCAAGCGCAGGTGGTCCTTCCTCACCGGGCAGGTGCGCAGGCAGGAATCGTTGATGACCACATCAAACCGCGCGGGCTCCTTGATGGCATCCAGGATGGAGGGCTTGACGGCGTCCGCGGGGTGCAGGGCCACGCGAGCGTAGCGCTGGGCCAAGCGGTTGTAGAGGTCCGCGGTGCGGCGCCCGGGTTCCGCCACCAGGCGGTTGTAGTGGCACAGCACGGGCGCGCCGGGGATGGCGGTGAGGATCTTGTCGCGCAGCTTGTCGCTGGCCACGGAGATGGCGTTGCGGTGGTTCTGGTTATGCTTGAGCAGCTCCTGCACCAGCATCATGCCGTAGGGGTCCTCCAGGTCCTCGTCGGAGATAAAGGGGTTGTCGAACACCAGGTGCACGCCGATGTTCATCTTGGCGTACTCCTCCAGCAGGGAGGAGTAGCGGTCGAACGCTATCGGGCGGCGCTGCACGAACCAGTCCAGCGTCCACAGGCAGGGCGGCGCGCCCATCACGTTGTCCATGCGGCGCACGCCCAAGTGGGCACCCAGATAGTTGCCCACGAGCTTGAGGGAGCGGTCGTAGCGGAAGGCACCGCCGACGGTCCAGGTGGCTTCCGGCACGTAGTTTTCCGTGAGGTAGGCGAGCCGCTTGAGCGCCTCCTGGTCGTTGATGGCTTCGGGGTCTTGTTCGTTCTCGCTCATGACTCGGGGTGTGGCAGGATGGATTCCCAGAAGAGTTGTCCGTTGCGGTGCATGGCGTTCTCGTCCTCTGCGTCGTTGCGGAGGGCGATGCGCAGCAGGTCGAACACGATGGACGAGGCGTTGGAGATGCCACGCCCCTGCAGCTTGAAGTGGCGGAAGCCCATGTCGTACAGGCGCGCGATTTCCGGGGTGTTGAGTGCCAGCACGCTCTTGGTTTCGTGCGCCAGCAGGGTGAAGAGGTTCTGGCAGCCGTTCTTGCTCTGCTTCTTCTCGAACTCCGAGCTGTCGTAGCCCGTGAAGTTGAGCGACATCTCGGACAGGCTCTTGTAGTGGAACGGCCGCAGCGGGCAGTTGCGGATGCAGTACTCGTTAATCAGCAGGATGTAGCGGTCCTTGTCCTCCAGCTTCTCCAGCAGGTCGTAGTTCAGCACGTCGTCCGGGTGCACCATCACGTCGTCGTACTCGTCGGCCAGCTGCTTGTAGGCGTCCAGGTTGCCCTTGCCGCCCCCGTTGGTGATTTTCAGGATGGAGGAGATGAGCCGCAGCTCCGGGAACTTCTCGCGGATGTGGTCGCGCAGGAGGTCGTTTGCCAGGATGACGGAGTTGCGCTTGGTGGGGTTGTGGCGTGAGAAGAAGGTGCAGATGGCGTTGCCCAGGGGGTCCTTGAGGTGCTCCTCCTGCAGGGCCAAGTTGGTGAAGGTGAGGAACACGGCAATCTTGCGGGCCTCGTAGGCCAAGCCGGCGGCGCGGATTTCCTCCGCGCTGCGCAGCAGGTGCTGCAGCACGCGCCCGCTGTTCCACAGGCACAGCGGCGCGCCGTGCACCATGTGGAACGGCTCGAACCCCAGCAGCAGGCGGCAGTAGTCGAAGAACGACAGCAGCTCGCGGTCGTGCGTGAACGCACCGGATACATCCCAGTCCGCCTCCGGCCATTGTGGGTTCAAATATGGGGAGTTGCCACTCATACCGGACTATTGTACCACATATCCCGGCAGACTTCAAGCAATATTGCATCCCGCCGCGCCTCACTTCCCAAATTGTA
>JAUNNT010000090.1 GCA_030531305.1 Akkermansia sp. | reverse complement strand
CCCCCACGGCTTACGCCGTGGGCTGGAAAAAGTGAACGCCGCAGGGCGGCTCAAATATAGGCGCGGCAGAGCCGCGCGACAACATGTTTCATCTGGCGGAACGCCAGATGAAACTCACCCGCAACCGCGCCTTTGGCGCGGCTGACTTCCCAAATTGTCAATCGTCAATTGTAAATTGTAAATTCCCCCTGACATACAATAGGCTTGAAATGCGGGCGGGGTTTGGTAGAATGGGGCGCATGAACGGTTTTCGCGTCACAATACTGGTATTGCTCTGCTTGGCGGTGGGGTTGATGTTCTATGTGGTGGCGTACATGATACCGCAGCAGCAGGAGCGCTACGACGCCTACCAGGCGGCGCAGAGCCAGGATGCCTACCAGCAGCGCAAGGACGAGCACCAGCGCCGCATGGAGGAGCTGGACCCGGAGCATGAGTCCGACGCTGTGGCGGAGGCGCGCGCCGCCGCCGAGAAGGCCCAGCAGGAGCGCCTCAAGAAGCTCACCGAGGCCGAGGAGAGCAGCGTGCTCGCCGACGCCCGCCGCAAGCAGGAGGAAACCATGGCCCAGAAGGCCGACGAGGAGGTGGACGAATCCCGCCCCATCGGGTTGGTCACCTCCTACAACCAGGAGTGGAATTCCGTGCTGTTCAAGCCGGTCACGCAGTCGCCCATCAACGTGGGCCTGGTGGTGGCCCTGCGGCGCGACAACAACATCGTCTGTGAGGCCGAGGTGGACAACGTGGACCAGGAGTCCGGCCAGGTGAGCGCGCAGATCAAGCAGTCGCATTTCTCGTCCGCCGCGGATGGCGGTGCGGTGCAGGACGGCCTGCTGCCGGAGGACAAGATGCCGGCGGTGGGCGACGAGGTGATCATCACGCCGTTCGAGACGGTGCGCGACCTGCGGGAGGACAACATGAATTTCGGCGCGCCGGTGCCCACGAGCGCGGTGCCGCTTCCCGCCAACAACGGCGCCACGGAAACCGCCGTGCCCATGTCGGATGAACTGGAACCCCTACCCATGCCCTGATGCCGGAACCCGCCACAGCCGGGCTGTTTGAGAAAACGCCCACGTTCTCCTTCGAGTTCTTCCCGCCGAAGACCCCGGCGGGCGCGGCCAGCCTGCTGGAAACCGTGGAGCGGCTCAAGGAGTTCCACCCGGATTTCGTGAGCGTCACCTACGGCGCCGGCGGCAGCTCCCGCGAGCTCACGCGCGATGTCGTGCAGCGCATCCAGGCCGGCGGCCTCACCACCGTGCCGCACATCACCTGCGTCGGCCACTCGGAGGCGGAGATCGCCGCCATCCTGGAGGGCTACGTGCAGTCCGGCGCGCGCGCGGTCATGGCCCTGCGCGGCGACCCCCCGCAGGACGACCCCTCGTACGACCGCTCGCGCGACGCGTTCCAATACGCGGCGCAGCTGGTGGCCTTCATCCGCAAGTGGGAGGAGGAGCGCAAGCTGCCGTTCCGCCTCACCATCGGCGTGGCCGGATTCCCGGAGGGACACCCCGAATCCCGCAACCGCCTCAAGGAGATGGAGCACCTCAAGGCCAAGATGGACGAGGGCGCGGACTACATCTGCACCCAGCTGTTCTTCGACAACCACGCGTTCTTCGACTTCCGCGCGCGGTGCCGCCTGCTGGGCATCGGTGCGCCCATCGTGGCGGGCATCATGCCCATCACCACGCTGCAGGGCATGCACCGCATGGCGTCCCTCTCCGCCGGTACCAACTTCCCCGCACGCCTGCTCAAGGCCCTCCTGCGCGCCGGAGGGGATGCGGAATCCGTGGAGCGCATCGGCGTCAACTACGCCAGCCAGCAGTGCGCCGAGCTCCTGGACGAGGACGTGGACGGCATCCACTTCTACACCCTCAACAAATCCCGCGCCACCCTGCAGATCTACCGCAATCTCGGCATCAACAACTATTTCGACGTGGACCGCATCCACAACCTCAGCGAAATCCAAAAACTCCAGTCATGAACAACCAGAACAAAGACGAGGATATCATGCCCCTCTCCCCGGAGGAGATCAAGGCCATCGGCGAAATCGAGCTCGGCCCCTCCAAGCATGAGCAGTTCCTGAACGAGCACTACAAGAAGCTCCTCTGGGGCGGCATCACGCTCGGCATCGCCGCCGGTTGCGTCATCGCCTACTTCTCCACCCAGAACGACCGCACCCACCAGGCAGCCGCCGTCACCGTCGCCGCCATGAAGGCAGACGAGCCCGGAAAGGTCGCCACCGTGGAAGCCTACGACGCCGCCTCCCTGGAGCTCCTGCAGAAGGAGTACGGCGAGACCCCCGCCGCCGCCACGGGCGAGCTGCTCAAGGGCATCTCCCTGCTGCGCAACGGCGGTGACAAGGCCGCCGCCATCGCCAGCCTGGAGAACGTGGCCGCCAAGTCCCCCAGCGTCCTGCTCAAGTCCCGCGCCATCACCGCCATCGCCACAGACTACATGGGCGAGGGCCGGAACGAGGAGGCCACCGCCGCCTGGCAGCGCGTGACCGCCCTCCCGGACAACCCCTACACAGCCCTCGCCTTCGTCTGCCTCGGCGATATCGCCAAGACCTCCGGCGACAAGGACGCCGCCCGCGCCTACTATGAGCAGGCCAAGGCCAAGTGCCCCTACAGCGCACTCGTGCGCGACAGCGTGGTGGACCTCCGCCTCACCCTGCTGGATGTGGACGCCCCCGTGCCCGTGGCCCCCGCCACCGCCCCCGCCGCTGACGGCTCCGGCGACAACTCCTGGCTCAACCAAGACGTCTCCAACCACTCCCTGGACACCGACCAGCCCACCAACAATTGACCCTCTCCTCGCGGCTCCGCCGCGCGAACATAAAAAATTGTCAATCGTCAATCGTAAATTGTAAATCCCAGTGAGTATTTATCAGGACAACTTCGACAGCCTCTCCGAGCTGGAACGCCTGGCCGCCATGGCGCACGACCCCGTGCGCATCCATGAAATCGGCCAGGAGCAGTGGCCCCTCGCCATGATGGCTTGCGGCCTCATGGCCAGCAATGACGAGGAGAAGCAGGCCGAGAACCTGGATATCTACCCCGTCTTCGCGGAAAAGACCTCCACCGCCGCCCGCCGCGGCAGCATGCAGATGCTCTGCCGCTTCATCTCCTCCCGCAAGGGAGAGGGCTGGAAGTCGCTGCTCCCCTATATCCTCTGCGAGCCCGCACCGGAGGTCGCCGCCAAGGCCGCCCTCAACCTCGTCACCCTCGCACAGCCCGCACCGGACACCCCCCTCTCCGGCGTCATCGAGCTCGTGCGCTGCATCAAGGCAGACGACGCCCTGGACAACGCACCCATGCTCAACGCCATGCTCAGCCTGGCGGATATGCGCGCCCTGCCGCTCATGCAGCCCCTCTGCGAGCTGCCCCAGGAGCGCCTGGAGCCCCTGCTGGACGGCATCTCCATCCCCGCCAACCACCTGGCCTGCCAATGGCTGCTGCGCGCGCTGGAGGCTTGCCCCGCCGCCGCTCAGGCCGTGGCGGACGCCCTCTGCCGCATCATGCCCCCCGCCGCCACCATCCTGGACGTGGCGCTCCCCATCCCCTTCTGGGCTTTCGACAAGCCCCAGCCCCAGCCGCTGCACGGCTGGACACGCGAAGAGTACTTCCCCCGCATGCTCACCGAGCTGCAGAAGCACTTCTCCGCATCCCAAATAGACGCCGTCCGCACCGCCTGCGGCCCCGCCTAGCATCCATCACGGTCTCGTAGTTCAATGGATAGAACGGCCCTCTCCTAAAGGGCAAATGTGGGTTCGATTCCCGCCGGGACTATTTGGATTTACTATGTACTATGTACTAGGTACTATTTGGTTTGGACGGGCGGGGGTGGCGAGTGGTAACGAGCCTATGAGAGATGCCACCCGTGGCGTGAATCCACACCGCCAATGGTTGTATACTAACCACGCTTATTCGCGCCAACGCCCGCTCACTAACCTCCCTTTCCTAATCCTAATCTTAATCTCTAATCCTAATCCAAAAACCCGCCCCGCTTGGCGGGGGTGCCAGGCGGGGCGGGAAGATACAAACGGATATTGCGCGTGTTAGAATGTGTAGCGCACGCTGGCGTTCACGCTCTGGTCCACCGCGTGGCGGCGGGTTTCAAGCGTGTAGGAGGCGCCGGCGCTCCAGGTGTCGGAGAAGACGGCGTTCATGCCCACGTTGAGCATGAAGGCGTTCCTGCCGGGGGCGTAGCCCTTCACGCGGTAGTCCGCGCCGTCGGTGGCCACATTCGCATGCGGGTTCTGCTGGGCAATCGCGGGCACGTAGGCCACGGAGAGCTGGGGCAGCAGCTTGGTGGAGCCGACCTCCGCGCTGGTGGACACCGTCACGCCCACGGGCAGGCGCAGCTCGTTGAGGCGGCCGTGGGAGTAGTGGCGTGCGTATGCGCCGTTGATGCTCTCCTGCGCGCCGTACATCCAATCCAGCCCCAGGAAGGGCGTGATGGCGGTGGCGTCCGTTGCATGGAAGTCGTACGCGGCGCGGGCGCCCAGGTTGAACACGTTGTCGTTCCAGCGGGCGCGCTCGGAGTCGCCCTCCAGGCGGCAATCCGCGCGGTTGCGCACGCTGCCGTAGGCCAGGTGGCCGCCCAGGGAGAAGTCCTTGCCGATGCGGGTTGAGGCGGTGGCGGCGGCCAGGATGGCGCGCTGGTGCACCGTGGCGCCGTCCGCCCCGCTGTTGTGGTAGGAGCCGAAGCCCTGGCCGAAGCTGAGGCCGCCCTGCGTGTTGTCGGAGAAGGCGTGGTTCACGCCGATGCCGTAGCCGCCGCCGTTGGACTTGAAGCCCTTGTCGCCGGTCACGTGCATGAACGAGCCGAAGCCGCCGCCCCACATGGCGGTGTCGCCCGCTTTCAGGGCGTAGCCCTGCGCCTCGGAGAGACGCACGAACTCGCCCACGTACGCGCTGCTCGCCCACAGGGAGTTCACCAGCGTCACATCCAGCGCATCCGGGCCCTCTGAGCCGGAGTAGGGCTTGATGTCGGTCAGGGAAAGCACATCATCCGATCCGCCCAGCGCAAGCGTGGCGGTGGCAACCGTTGTGCCGTCCGCGTCCTTGATTTCCACGTCTCCCAGGCTTCCCGCATCAATCGTGATGCTCTGCGCGGCGGTAACCAGCGTGATGCTCTGGTCCTCGTACGCGGCCCAGTCCTGCACATCTGCAGCGCTGAAGCCCAGCTCCACCCCGGTGAGGTCCAGTCCTTTGCCAACGCTCGTCGACGTCAGGCTAACCATGCCCTCCTGCGAGAGCAGCACCCCGTCGGCAATGTGGAAGTTCACCATCTGCGTGTCGCACAGCGTGGCGGCGGTAATCGCCGTGCCGTAGATTTCAATGGAGTTGCCGGAGCCGGCACCATCGCGAACCTGGCCGGCTGCGACCCTTCCGCCCACTGTCACACCCTGGTCGCAGCCGGTGTATGCCTGACCGCCAATCTCCACACTGGCTCCCTTGCCCACCAGGTACACGAGGTTGTCGGACGCGCCAGTACGACCATTTCCTGCAATTAAGTTACCCGTCACCTCACCGCCGGACAGCACCACGGTGTTGCCGTTGGCATTTCCAGATATGCTGTTCCCGCCACACACAGAGCCAACCTGCCCACCCGATATGGTGACGGTGTTGCCCTCGGCAGTTCCTCCACTGCAGTTACCGCCATACACCACGTCGCCAACCTGCCCACCCGATACGGTGACGGCGTTGCCAATCGCACTTCCATCCATCATGCAGTTACCGCCAACCACAGTGCCAACCTGCCCATCCGATACGGAGACGGTGTTGTTCTCGGCATTTCCATAGATGCTGGACCCGCCACCCACCATGAAAACCTGCCCACCCGTCATGGTGATGGTGTTGTAGGTGGCATCCATCTGCACACCTTCTGTGAAGCCGCCAACGATTTCGTCAGACGAGTGGTCGTCTCCGTGGTCCCCATCCGCCTGGATTGTCACGTCTCCGCCGGAGACAGCGTCCGTTTTGCTATATGCACCGGCATATGTGCCATACCCGATAGGAGAGGCAGTAGTTGTGGTGGGTTCGGGAACGCTGCCGTCACCAACGACCAGATTGAGGGCGTGGCTGCCGTACTCATAGCCAGTGAAGCCGATTTCACCCGCTTTGAAGGTGTAGTCGGACTCCTTCGGTCCCACATAGGTGAACGAGACACCATCCAGCTCAACAGTCTCGTTATAACCCTTGCCGTTGAGCGTGAGGGTGGTGTCGGAAGGTTCTGTTTCCCAGAAGCAGAAGCCCTCACTATCCTCGTTCGGGTCTTGGATAAGCGTTATCGACGTCCCAGCGGAAGCGGCGACGATTGCCTGTGCGCCAGCGTTGAACTTGATGTCAAAGATACTGTCAACACCGTTGAAATAAACGGTTTCGTCCTCCTGTTCCGCTGAAGTATAGACGCAGCAAATGGCTCCACTACTATCTGCGAGGAACTCTAAGGTTGCGCCGTCGTACAGGTCGAGACAACCAAACATAGTTGTCAGCGTGAGAGGTGTATCCACAACGAGCTTGTCGTAGTCTTCGGTACTGCCAAGCGCGATTGTCCCGCCCGTGTAGTCGGAAGCGTAGAGCGTTTCTGCGGCATTGGCGACTCCGCTGCCCAGTAGGGCGGCAGCCAACATGGTGATGAAGAGAGTTTTCTTCATAATAGTTCTGGTATTCTGGTTAATGTTGCGGACGCAACTGAGCCCGCATGACAGGGGAAGTTTAAGCCTTGCGGGGGGGCGGGGTCAAGAAAATTTACAATTGACGATTGACGATTTACAATTTGGAAAGTTAGGCGCGGCAGAGCCGCGCGGGGTGTTGGTATACAATGATTGGTGTGAATGAATGTGGTTAGTAGGCGGGCCTTGGCGTGTATCCACCCCGCGAGGGGCGGGGTTGCCTCACCGCCGCCTCACGGCGGTTCGCCCTGCGGGCAGCCACATT
>JAUNNT010000089.1 GCA_030531305.1 Akkermansia sp. | reverse complement strand
GTACGATTGGCGTTTCATGGCATCTCTCTATCGCCCGCCATTCTACCACCCGCCCGCCGTATGGCGAGAAAAAAAAGCCCATCCGACGCAAGTCGGATGGGCTTTGCCTATCTTGTGCCGAAGGCACCTAACTTTACAAATTGTAAATCGTCAATTGTAAATTGTAAATTATTTGCGTCTGCGCAGGGCAAGCCCCGCGAGCGCCAGCAGGCTCAGAGACCCGGTGGTGGGTTCCGGCACGGCTTTATACATGGCGGTGCCGCCCACCATGCCGTAGTAGTATTGCACGCCGCCCATGTTGTTTTGGGTGTAGGAGATGCGCACCTGCTCGCCGGGGGCGATAATGGTGCTGCCCTCCAGCACGCCCTCGAAGGGCGTGAAGTTGAACGCGGCGGTGCCCACGTGGGTTTCCCCGTTGTAGGCCAGCGTGGCCAGCACGTTGGCATCCACGTCGCTGCCGCCCTGTGGGCGGATCACCAGCCCGGGGCCGCTCAGCACCGGGATGTTCACGTACTCCCCGTCTTCCGTCAGTACCGTTACGTCAAACGTGATGGCGTTGAGCTGAACCGCCACGTCCGAGTTGTTGCCGATGTAGAAGTCCAGCACGAAGAAATCCTTGGACGGCGAGTCCGCGGAGCGCATGAAGAAGTCTGGCACGTACTTGCCGTCCGCCTCTCCCGCGTCCAGGAACGAGACCGGGTTCTTCGTCCAGTCCTGCTGCTCGTCCGTGTAGATGCGCGTGCGGTAGTACGTGAACGTGAGCACCTCGTCGTCGTCGCTCATCACCGGCGTGCTGCCGGGCACGCTGATGTCCCAGTTGACCATGCCCACATCGCCGATGTTGAGCGTGGGTGTTGCCCCTCCCTCCGCGTATGCCAGGGAGGCCAGTGCCATGATGGTGGTTACCAGTGTTTTCATTCGATTGATGTATTGTTTTTCCCGCCGGCGCATGCTTGCCGCGCCGAAGGGGTGCCGAATTCTCTTATATAACAATCCTATGCGCAATCCGAATTTGTGCTTTACCATCCTCAATAACCTAAAAGATATATATGTTAGCGTCAGCTTGCCGTATTCCCGCGTCATCCCTTGAACGCTCCCTCCGAATATCGTATTTGCCGTTCATCGGCTAATCTGCGGCTAATTATCGGCCAATTAGCCGATAAAGCTTGACTCTTGGTGCAAGAAATCCCACAATGGCGGGCATGAAACCGAGACAGACACCGCCGAAAGTGCAGGATTACCTGGGCAAGCCCGGGTTCGACCTGATGAAGGTGCTGCAGGCGGCGGGAGCGGAGGCCAACCGCACGGACCGCTACCTGAACTGGGACGAGATCCGCTACCGCCATGTGCCGGAGGGCATCACCTGCGAGGAATGGTGGGTGGGCATCCGCTTCCACCGCATGCAGGCGCGGCGGGACACGCCCATCATCGCCGCCAACGGGGACCCCTTCAACTACGCCTACACCAACCTGCTGGTGGAGAACCTGCACCGCATCGACCTCTCGGCGGGCGGCACCATGGGCGGCGGGGAAGGCACGGGCGTGTCCGCGGAGGACCGCAACCGCTACCTCATCACCTCCATCATGGAGGAATCCATCATGTCCAGCATGCTGGAGGGCGCGGCGGTCACGCGGCGGGAGGCCAAATCCCTGCTGCGCAGCAACCGCAAGCCCGCCAACGAGCATGAGCTCATGATCATCAACAACTACCGCACCATGCAGAAAATCCTGGAATGGCGGGATGAGCCCATGACCGTGGAGCGCATCATGGAGCTCCACCGCATCGTCACCCAGGGCACGCTGGAGCCGGAGCGCTGCGGCGTGCTCCGCCGGGAGAGCGACAACGTGCGCATTGAGAACAGCGCCACGGGCGAGGTGGTGCATGTTCCCCCACCCGCCGCCACCCTGCCGCAGCAGATGCAGGCCCTGTGCGACTTTGCCAACGGCGCGGGAGAGCAGTTCACCCACCCCGTGCTGCGCGCCATCATCCTGCATTTCTGGATGGCGTACGACCACCCGTTCACGGACGGCAACGGGCGCACGGCGCGCGCGCTGTTCTACTGGGCCATGCTGCACGCGGGCTTCTGGCTCTTCGAGTACATCTCCATCTCCCATGAAATCCTGAGCCGCCCCAAGTCCTACTACAAGGCGTTCCGCGACACGGAAGAGGACGAGAACGACCTCAACTACTTCATCTCCGACCAGCTCCGCACCGTGGTGCGCGCCATCGACCAGCTCCACGCCTACGTGGCCGCCAAGGCCCGCGAGCAAAACGACCTCCTGGGCGGGCTGCGCAACAACCCACGCTTCAACAGCCGCCAGAAGGCCCTCATCGCCGCCGTCATGCGCCACCCCGGCGCCGCCACCACCGTCACCGCCCACTGCAGGGAGCACGGCACCGTCCGCCAGACCGCCCGCACCGACCTCGCGGAGCTCGCCGAATGCGGCCTCTTCACCGTCCAGAAGGTGGGCCGCGAGTTCATCTACAAGGCCGTGCCGGACTTCGCTCGCCGCGTCCACGAGTTGGAATAGCCGCGCCGTGCGCACCGCTTGTGTCATAAAAAATCAAATAGGGCTGGACAAAGCGGGCGTTTTTGCGTATATTCCCCCGCGCACCGTTACGGCGCCAATGGCAGGATAGCTCAGTGGTAGAGCAGAGGACTCATAAGCCTTTGGTCGCGAGTTCAAATCTCGCTCCTGCTACTCCAAGGGGTCTCCCGAATTATCGGGAGACCCCGTTTTTTGTTCAACACAGAGGGAAAACGCATGCCCATCATTGCACGCCGCCGGCTCGGGATTCCCACAGATTTGGCAATCCCATTCCCATACTTTTTGGGTTTTCATTCCCACAAATTCACGATTTCCATTCCCATAAATTTCACCCTTGGGTGGACGTAAAAAAAAGCGGGCGCACGGAATGCCGTGCGCCCGCCTGGGGAATGGGGGTGATGCTTAGCGGAAGCTGAGGCCCTGCACCTTGGCGGCGAGGGTGTCCAGCACCTGCTTGTGCGCGGCGTCCACCTCTGCGGCGGTGAGGGTCTTCTTCTCGTCGCGGTAGAGGAAGGAATAGGTCATGGCCTTGCGGTCGGCGGGCAGCTTCTCGCCCGTGGGGTCGCAGAACACGTCCTTGAGGTTGAAGGAAACCAGCAGCTTCTGCTTGGCGGCCTCCACGGCCTTCACGATATCCGCGTTGCGGGTGGCGGCGGGCACATCCAGCGAGGCATCGCGGCCGGAGCCGGGGAACTGCGGCAGGTCCACAGCCTTGTAGGGGGCGGTGGCCACCTGCTGGAGCTTGCGGAGGTCCAGCTCCGCGTAGTAGCACTCCATGGGCAGGCCGAGCGCGCGGCACTTGGAGAGCGACAGGCGTGCGAAGTATCCGCAGCCCTGGCCGTTGATCTGGATATCCGCGCCGTAGGCGGCGTTCTCTCGCTCCTGCTTGGCGGGGACGAGGGTGATTTGCGCCTTGGGGACGATGGTGTCCACCACGGCGCGCAGGTGCTCGAAATGGACGTCTGCGGGCTTGGTTGCGGCCCAGCTGGCGGGGGTGAGCTTGCCGGCCATGAAGATGCCGAGCACCTCGTTCTCGATGTCCTTGCCCTTGCCGCCGCCGGTGTTGCGGAACACACGGCCGCACTCGAAGAAGCGCAGGCATTCCATGCCCTGGTTGATGTTGCGGGCGGCTACGGCGATGAGGCCGGGGGCGAGCGACGGGCGCAGGGTGGAGTGGTCCTCGGAGATGGGCAGCGCCACGCGGATGATGTCGCCGTCCACAAGCGGCTTGATGGGCAGGGCGTTCTCCACGCTGGCGATGGTGGGGTCGATGCTCTTGTCGGCGATGAGCTTGAAGCTCTGCACCTCCCAGAACCCGGCGCCGGCGAGCTTGCGGGACACCTGCATGCGGTAGTCGTTGGCGCGGTCGCTGGCGCTTTCCTCCACGTAGATGGCGGTGTTGGTGGCGGGGATGTTGTCGATACCCCACACGCGCACCACTTCCTCCAGCAGGTCGCAGCTGCGCTTCAGGTCGATGCGCCAGGGCGGGCATGCCCAGGAGCCGTCGCCGTTGTCCTCCAGGCCGAGGTTTTTCAGGATGCGCGCTGCCTCCAGGTGGGGGATGGAGGCGTTGGTCATGACGTCCAGCTCCTTCCAGTCCAGCTCCACGTTGTGGAGGGCGGTGAAAATCTTTTCTGCGGTGCCCTGGGCCACCACCTTGGCGCTGGCGGCCTTGTCCTCCGGCACCAGGCAGGGGGCCTGTCCCGCCACCATGGTGGGCTCCGCCGTGCCGCCCGCGCATTCCAGGATAAGCTCGATGGCGCGCCCGGCGGCGAACGCCACGTTCCACGGGGACGCCCCGCGCTCGAAGCGGTACGAGGAATCCGAGCCCAGCCCCAGGCGGCGGCTGGTGTAGCGGATGCCGGAGGGCTGGAACCAGGCGGACTCCAGCACGATGTCCGTGGTGGCGTCCGTGACGCCGGAATCCAGGCCGCCCATCACGCCGCCGAGGGCGAGCGCGGCGCCGCTGGCGTCGGAGATGACCAGGTCTTCATGCGTGAGCTGGTACTCATCCTCCATGAGGCTGGTGAACTTCTCGCCGTCCTTGGCGTAGCGGATATCCAGCCCGCCGGTGAGCTTGGCGGCGTCGAACGCGTGCAGCGGGTGGCCCAGCTCGAAGAGCACGTAGTTGGTGATGTCCACCACGTTGTTGATGGGGCGCAGACCGATGGCGATGAGGCGCTCCTGCAGCCACTCCGGGGAGGGGGCGATCTTGATGCCCTTGATGCGGGTGGCGGTGTAGAGCGGGCATGCCTGCGGCGCGGAGAGCTTCACGAAATCCCCGGCGGGCACAGTGTCCAGCTTGTATTCCGGGGCGTGCGGGGTGCGGCCGGTGATGCCGGCCAGCTCGCGCGCCATGCCCCAGTGGCTCAGCAGGTCCGGGCGGTTCGGCGTGATTTCCAGCTCAAAGATGGTGTCCGACTTCACGAACTCGCGAACGGGTGTGCCGATGGCGTAGTCCTGCGGGAGAATCCAGAGGCCGTGCTCCTTGTCGGGCAGACCCAGCTCGGAGGCGGAGCAGAGCATGCCGTTGCTGGCCACGCCGCGCATCTTGCCCTCCTTGATTTCCCAGCCGCCGGGCAGGATGGCGCCGGGCAGCGCGCAGGGCACCTTGTCCCCCACCTTGTAGTTGGCGGCACCGCACACAATCTGGCGCAGGGACCCCTCCCCCGCGTCCACCTGGCAGCAGTTGAGGTGGTCGCTGCCCTCCACGGGCACCTTCTCCTTCACCTGGGCCACCACCACCTTGTCCGTGGTGACGCCGCGCTGCTGGATGCCCTCCACCTCGATACCGGCGAAGGTGAGCATGTCGGCCATCTTCTGGGTGTCGAGGTCCGCGATGTCGATGTATTGGGAAAGCCAATTGAGTGAAACGTTCATGGTAAGGAAGGGTTGGGGTTATTGGAACTGGGCGAGGAAGCGGACATCGTTCTCGATGAGCAGGCGGATATCGCGGATGCCCCAGCGGATCATGGCGAGGCGCTCCAGGCCGATGCCGAAGGCGAAGCCCGTGCAATCGCTGTACAGGCGCTTTCCGGCGGCTTTGTCGATGTTCTCGAACACGGCGGGGTTCACCATGCCGCAGCCGGCGATTTCAATCCAGCGCGGAGCCTGGCCCGCCGCCTGCAGCAGCACGTCGATCTCGAAGCTCGGCTCCGTGAACGGGAAGAAGTGCGGGCGGAAGCGAACCGCCGTCTCGCTGCCGAACAGCGCCTTCAAGAAGTATTCCAGCGTGCCCTTGAGGTCGCCCACGCTCACGTGCTTGTCCACGTACAGGCCCTCAATCTGGTTGAAGGCGGAGAGGTGGGTGGCGTCGATGGCGTCGCGGCGGAAGGCGGAGCCGGGGCAGAAGATGCGCACGGGCGGGGCCTGCTTCTCCATCACGCGGGCCTGCACGGTGCTGGTCTGCGTGCGCAGCAGCTTGCCGCTGTCAAAGTAGAAGGTGTCCTTCTCGTTGCGGGCGGGGTGGTCCTCCGGCGTGTTGAGCGCGTCGAAGCAGTGCCACTCGTCCTCAATCTCAGGGCCGTCCGCCAGGGTGAATCCCATGCGGCGCAGGATGCGCACCGCCTCGTCGCGCACAATGCTGATGGGGTGCAACCCGCCGCCGGGAAGCGTGGCGCCCGGCATGGTCACATCGCACCCGGCCACGGCCGCGCGGTCTATCTCCTGCTGCAGCGCGTCCTTGCGGGCGTCCAGCGCGGCGGTGATGGCGGCGCGGGCCTCGTTGAGCAGGGCGCCCACGGCGGGCTTGTCCTCCTTGGGCACATCCTTCATGCCCTGCTGCAGTTGGGTGAGCGTGCCCTTCTTGCCGAGCACGGCCACGCGCGCCTCCTCCAGCGCCTTCATATCGGCTATCCCGCCGATACGCGCCAGGGCCTCTGCTTGTACGCTTGCTATCTTCTCTTTCATAACGGTTCGCGGGCGTACTATACGCGCGTGCGCGGATTTGTCAAGCCCTTTCGCCCGCACTTCACTAAATCCCAAATCCTACATCCTACATCCGAAATCCCCAATCAGACGCGGAAATATCGAAGGGATGTAGCCTCGTTTGTTTTCCCCGCGTACACGTACCGCGTACGCAGCAGACTTGAATCTCGGTGTCCCATCTCCATCTGCAACTCCGCAAAATTCTTGAAACGCGCGGCGTGGTACGTGGCAAACGTGTGGCGGCAGATGTCCGGTTGCCAGGGATGGCTTTGATTCCACCCCGCCTTGCTCCGCAACGCATGCCAGCGCTCCTTCCAGCAGTGCGGTATCGTGCGAACACTGATGGCATCCGCCTTGCGCAACGGCACCACGCGCCCGCCGCCCGTCTTGCTGGTGGTGGGACGCACCACCACGCGCTGGTTCTGCCAATCGATGTCGCGTTCGGGGTCAATCCGGCTCACCTC
>JAUNNT010000032.1 GCA_030531305.1 Akkermansia sp. | reverse complement strand
ACCTGCCCCGCAACGCCCCGCAGCCCGACGCAATCATGCCGGAGATCCACCTTATCGCCGCCATGCTGCTGATTTGTATCGCCGTTTCCTCCATTCCCATCATCGCTGCCGCCAATAGGGAAATCGGGCGCGTGCTTAAGTAATCTGTAACAGTTTTTTTGCCATAATTGCACTTTTGGCTTGCAATGGCGGCGGTATCTGTTAAAAATACCCCTGTTATCGGGCTTCCGTTCCTCGGAAGTTCATCTTATCATCACAACTAAATCGATTATAGCTATGGATATCCAAGTTGCCGTTCTTTGCGACTACGCCGCCGATTATCAGGGCAAGCTCTGCGTGCAGGGCGCCTTCGATACTCTCTTTGCCCGCCAGTTCCCGGTGGTTCACCCCGCCTGCGCTCTTGCCCTCCGCATGTGCCTCACTCCCGAGGACGCCGGCGAGCACAAGCTCGGCATTGCCATTGTGGACGAAGACGGCACCCCGCTCGACAAGGAGCGCATGCCCATCGTTGGTGACCTCAAGGTGGCCCTCCCCGAGGGTGCCACGTTCCTCACCCGCAACCTCATCATGAACTTCCAGGGCCTCCGCTTCGAGAAGTCCGGCAACTACAGCGTTGACGTGACGCTCGACGGCGAGCTGATGGCTCGCACGCCGCTGCGCCTTGTGCTTGTTCAGCAGCCCGCCCAGCCCCAGGCCTAAGCGAGCTTACCAGTTTTCCGATAACTGGACAAAGCCTTTCCGCTTCCCGCGGAAAGGCTTTTTTCATGTCGCGCATGTTGAATGGGCGGCGTCCCTGCGTTCCCATACATGTACAACGCATTCCGTTCGCCATGAAGATACACCCGCTGCTGCCGCTCCTTGCATTCTGCCTGTACGCCGCCCCCGCGCCCGTGTGCGCCGCGGAGGGGCAGGGCCTCAGCAAGCAGGAAATGACCAACCTCTACGGCGAGGATTTCGCCAAGGAGGCCTCGGAGGCGCAAAAACTCATCGACGAGGAGTGGGATGCCGACACCATCGACGAGGATGCAGCGGAGGAGGAGACCCCCGCCCCCGCCAAGGCCGCGGAGAAGCCCGTTCCCGCCGAACCGCAGCCCGCCGTGGTGAAGACGGACGACAAGGCTGCGGCGCAGGAGGCCGCGCTGGCCAAGGCCGCGCAGGAGGAAGCCGCCAGGCAGGCTGCCAAGGCCGCCGCCAAGGCCAAGGCCCTGCGCAAGAAGCTGCTGGAATCCACCGTGGCCCTGGTGAAGTCCAAGCGCTCCGTGGACGCCAAGATCAAGAGCTCCCGCAACAGCATCGACCAGCAGCGCGCCAAGATTGCCTCCATCCAGGAAAAACTTGAAAAGAAGAGGGACAAGGCACTCGCCAAGAACGACCCCACAGGCCTGGGCCGCATGGCCAACCGCTGGGCCGAGGACCATCCCGAATGGACCAACCCCGGTGGCCGCGGCGGTGAAGGCGGCCAGGGCGACGACCAGAAAGGGCAGGGCGGCCGTGGAGGGCAGGGTATGCCCGGCGGCTGGGGTATGCCCGGCGGCCAGGGCGGCCGCGGGGGCTGGGGCGGTGGCCGCGGGGGACGCGGCGGTTGGGGCGCGGCAGCCCTGCCGCAGGCTTCCACACAGGACCGCCAGACCGTCAAGAACGCCCAGAAGAACATCAAGGAATTGAAGAAGGCCATCCCGCAGCTGGTCACCCTCAGCTACCAGATGAGCGAGCGCATCGAAACCCAGCTCGCCACCCTCGGCAAGGTGCAGAACGCCGTCCTGAACTCCTACGACCCCGATGCCAACCCGGAAAAGGAAGGCTGCGAGGCCGAACAAGCTACGGAGGACACTTATAAACCCAGGTGAATTGACAATTTACGATTGACAATTGACAATTTGGGAAGCCCTCCCTCTGGCGGGCGCTCAAAAAGGAGGTTGCATTTTCTTGCCTTTTCAGGTATCATGGCGACCTGAAATGAAAGTATACGTTGACAACAAGGAAGTGGAAGTCTTCACGGGTGCAACAGCCGCAGATGCCGTGCGCGCAGCGGGCGTGAAAAGCATTGCCAAGCTGTATGATGCCTATGGAAACGAGATAGCCCCGGACAGCCCCATGAAGGCCGGCCGCAAGATATTCACCGACAACCCCAAAAACTGACATGCTGAAGAAAACATTTTTCCCCATCCTGGCCGCCGCGCTGCTCGGCTTGGTGCGCCCCGCCGCCGCCGAGCAGATTACCGTGCTGGGCGTCAACGATATACACGCCGCCCTGGACAACATGCCCAAGCTCGCCACCCTGGTGAAACAGGAGCGCGCCAAGGACCCGCAGGCCCTTCTCCTCTCCGCGGGCGACAACCGCACCGGCAACCCGTACAGCGACATGAACCCGCACACCGGCTGGCCCGTGGTCGCCATCATGAACCGCATCGGTTTCAACCTCAGTACCCTCGGCAACCATTCCTTCGATACCGCCAAGGACGATATGCGCTACCTCGTTGACAACGCGGAATTCCGTGTTGTCTGCGCCAATGTGGAGGCAGATGACAAAGACCGCATCCTCATTCAGCCCTACCGCATATTCGAGCGCAAGGGCGTGACCATCGGCGTGCTGGGGCTGGTGGAGACCGGCAAGAGCGGCTATCCAAGCGCCCTGCCGGAAAACGTCAAGGACTTCACCTTCAAGGACCCCTTCAAGGTGGCGCAGGAGTACAAGTGGCTGCGCGAGCGGTGCGATGTGCTCATCCTGCTCACCCATCTGGGGTTCGAGGATGATGTGGAGCTCGCCAAGCAGTGTCCCTGGGTGGATGCCATTGTGGGTGGCCACTCCCACACCAAGGTGGACGGCGCCCATATGGAGGGCAACGTCATGATCACCCAGGCCCAGAACAAGGCCGCCTACCTAACCCGCATCACCTTTGATGTGCAGGACGGCAAGGTGGTTTCCAAGGAGGCAAGGCTCCTGCCCACCGCCGCGTGCGAGCCGGATGCCGATATCGCCAAGATGGTGCAGGATTTCATGAACGACCCCGCGCTCAATGAAGAGATTGCCGAAAACCTGCGCAATATCACCGTCAGAGAGGAGATGGGCTGCCTAGTCACGGATGCCGTGCGCGAAGTCACCGGCGTGGATATTGCCCTCTTCAACTTCGGTGGCATTCGGCTTAGTTCCCACTTCGCCGGGGCTATCCGCCTCTGCGATGTCTTCCGAATCGACCCCTTCGGGACCGACTACGTTCTCTTCAAGCTCAGCGCGAAGGAGCTGCATGATTTCATCATCGCCTGCGCGCTCCTTGACCACTACGGCGCCCCCTCCGCCTCCGGCATCACCTATTCCGCCAATCTCCACAAGGGAAACAAAATGGAGATTACGGATATCAGACTGGAGGACGGCTCGCCCCTGGATCCGAATAAGACCTACACCGTGGCCATAGGCCGCTATGCCTCCTCCGCCAAATTCTCCCACAAGGACCCCGGTCGCTCGCTCAACATCTCCGGCCAGGAATGCCTCATCAAATTCCTGCGCAAGCACGGCAAGGTGGACTACGCCGACGTGCACCGCGCCCACATCACCAGAGACCCGGACGTGCCCCTGTATTGATGGCGGGGCACCGCCCGCAGGGCGCTAGCTTCCCAAATTGTAAATCGTCAATTGTAGATTGTAAATTAGGGAAATGAGATGTACATCTCATTTCCCTGTCAATTTGGTGTCGCGGCGCAAGATGTCCCAGCCGCCCTCCAGCACGTAGATGGGGGCCTCTATGATGCCCAGGGAGCGCAGGTGCGCGGCTATCTCCTCAGAGGAGCCGCAGTCCACCGTGCAGAACACCACAATGCACTCCCCCAGGTCCTTGGCGGCCAGCATGCGCTCCATGGCGGCGTCCACCTGCTCCTGTAGCGCGGCTCCCTTGCGGATGGGGAACATGCGGTTCTCGTTGAGCATCAGGTGGTTCAGCTCGAAATCGGCCTCGCTCCGCGCATCGATCCACACCACCTTGTTCCCGTAGCGCTGCAGCAGGGAATCCAGGCAGATGCGCCCCGGCGGCAGCTGCTCCTGCACGCACGGCGGCATCCGCCGCGGTGCAAACACCAGCGCATCCACGCCGTAGATGACCACGGCCAGTCCCAGGATGATGAATCCCAGCCGCAATGCCTGTTCAATGGTTCCCCGCATGTACCCGTCCTTTCTACCACGCTCCCGCCCGCTTGTCAACCCATGCAACGCGCCAAAAAGGCCCGCGCGGCGGGTAGCCGGGCGGGCCTTGAAATGGTATTTCGGCGGTGACGCTTAGTCGTCGGAGCCGACGGAGATGGTGTCCTCCGGGGCGGGGAGCTCGTCCTCGTCCTCCGTGCCTGCACGGGGGATGGGCACGGCGCCGGGAGCGCCTTCCACCGCAATCTCGCGGTACTTGGTGAAGCCGGTGCCGGCGGGGATGAGGTGACCGAGGATGACGTTCTCCTTGAAGCCCTCCAGCATATCCACCTTGCCCAGCGTGGCGGCTTCCGTCAGCACGCGCGTGGTGTCCTGGAAGGACGCGGCGGAGATGAAGGAATCCGTCTTCAACGAGGCCTTGGTGATGCCGAGCAGGATGGGCTCGGAATCCGCCGGGCGGCCGTTCATTTCCTCCGTTTCCTTGTTGATGCGCACCAGCGTGGTGCGGTCCACCTCGTCGCCCCACAGCAGGCCCGTGTCGCCGGGGTCCTTCACGCGCACCTTGCGCAGCATCTGGGAGACGATGATTTCCACGTGCTTGTCGTTGATTTCCACACCCTGCACGCGGTAGACCTGCTGCACCTTGTTGACCAGGTGCTCCTGCAGGGCCTCCTTGCCGCAGATGCGGAGGATTTCGTCGGACGCCTCGGAGCCGTCGGAAAGCGGCTCGCCGGCGTGCACGTAGTCGCCGTCATGCACGATGATGTGGCGGTCCATGGGCACCAGGTGCTTCACGGAGACGGTGCCGTCCTTCTCGTCGCGCTCCTCCAGCTTGGTGGTGCGGCGGGACTTCTTGGAGGCGGTCTCCTTGGCCTCGGCGTCGCGGTAGATGGTCACCACCTTCTTGCCGCGGATCATGGCGTCCTCGATGCCGACGATGCCGTCAATCTGCGCGAGCGTGCAAATCTCCTTGGGCTTGCGGGCCTCGAAGAGCTCAGCCACGCGGGGAAGGCCGCCGGTGATATCGTTGGTCTTCTGCACCTTGCGCGGGGTCTTGGCCAGCACGGTGCCGGCCGCGATCTGCTGCTTGTTGGTGACGGCCAGGTAGGCGCCGGTGGGGATGGAGTACACGCGGGGGTTGTCCTTGTCGCCCTTTCCGGTGTGGATGATGATGCGCGGGGCGAGGTCCTGGCGGTGGTCGATGATGACGGTCTGGCCCTTGCCGGACTCGCCGTGCTCCACGCGGCAGGTGATGCCGGTGATCATGTCCTTGAACTCCACCTTGCCGGAGACTTCCGCGATGACCGGGATGGCGAAGGGATCCCATTCCGCCACCACGGTTTCCGCCTTGACCTGCGCGCCGTCCTTGACGTGCAGCGCGGCACCCATGGTGAGCTGGTAGGATTCAAGCTCCTTGCCGGCCTCGTCGTAGATCTTCACGCCGCCGTTCTTGCAGAGCACGATCATGTCGCCGTTCTCGTCCTCCACGCAGCGGTCGCGCAGGTTCTCGTCGTAGATGAGGCGGCCGGTGCTCTTGGCCACGTACTCCGGACGGTTGGCGGCGGCGGTAGCGGTGCCGCCCACGTGGAACGTACGCATGGTGAGCTGGGTGCCGGGCTCGCCGATGGACTGTGCGGCGATGATGCCCACGGCCTCGCCCACCTTCACGGACTTGCCCGTGGCCAGGTTCAGGCCGTAGCACTTGGCGCAGCAGCCCTTGGAGAGCTCGCACGTGAGCACGGAGCGCACGCGCACCTTCTCGATGCCCACCTTCTCGATGCGCTTCGCCGCCTCGTCCGTGATAATCTCGTTCTTGGCGGTGATGACTTCCTTGGAGGTCGGGTCCAGAATGTCGTCGCATGCCACGCGGCCGTAGATGCGGGTGGAGAGGGAGGCAATCTCGTCCTCGCCGTCGTAGATGGCGGTCATGGTGATGCCGTTCTCCGTGCCGCAGTCCTCCGCGCGCACAATCACGTCCTGCGCCACGTCCACCAGCTTGCGGGTCATGTAGCCGGAGTCAGCCGTCTTCAAGGCGGTGTCGGCCAGGCCCTTGCGGGCGCCGTGGGTGGAGATGAAGTACTCCAGCTCGGAGAGGCCCTCGCGGAAGTTGGAGGTGATGGGGCGCTCGATAATCTCGCCGGAGGGCTTGGCCATGAGGCCGCGCATGCCGGAGAGCTGCTTGATCTGCGCCTTGTTGCCGCGGGCGCCGGAGTCCACCATCATGTAGAGCGGGCTGGCCACGGCGGAGCCGCCGTTGTACTCCAGCTTGGTGTAGAGCTCCTTCTGGATGGCATCCGTGGTGGAGGACCAGATGTTCACCACCTTCTCGTAGCGCTCGCCGTTGGTGATAAGGCCTTCCTCGTACTGCTCGGTCACCTTCGCAACCTCGTCGTACGCAGCCTCGATGAGCTCGTTCTTGTTCTCAGGCACCACCATGTCCACGATACCGATGGAGCAGCCGGAGCGCGTGGCTTCCTTGTAGCCCAGGGACTTCAGCGCGTCCAGCGTCTCAACGGTCTTCTTCTGGCCGCAGGTCTGGTAGCAGCGCCAGATGATGTCGCCGAGCTGCTTCTTGCCGATGTTGCGGTTGATGTAGCCGATTTCCTCCGGCCAGATCTCGTTGAAGCGGACGCGGCCTGCGGTGGTGACGATGGTCTTGCGGCCGACGTTCTCCTGGTTGTAGGCGAGCTTGTCGAACGCGGCGCCGGTCTTGCCGTAGTCCGGGTTCTTGAGGCGGATCCACTCATGGTAGCCGATCTTGCGGGAGGCAATGGCGAACTCCACCTCCGAGATGGACTCGAAGAGCGGCAGCAGGTGCTGGTTGTCCTGCTGCTCCTTCACCTCCTTGGCACGGGTGTGCGTGAGGTAGTAGGAGCCCAGGATGATATCCTGCGTGGGCGTGCAGATGGGCTTGCCGGACGCCGGGGAGAACACGTTGTTGGGCGCCAGCATCAGCAGGCGCGCCTCCAGCTGAGCCTCCACGCTCAGCGGCACGTGCACGGCCATCTGGTCGCCGTCGAAGTCTGCGTTGTAGCCGGTGCAGACCAGCGGGTGCAGGCGGATGGCGGAACCCTCGATGAGCACGGGCTCGAAGGCCTGGATGGAGAGGCGGTGCAGCGTTGGGGCGCGGTTCAGGAACACGGGGTGCCCCTTGGTCACCTCTTCCAGGATATCCCACACGGCGGGCTCCTTGCGGTCGATCATCTTCTTGGCGGAGCGCACGGTGTGCACGTAGCCGAGTTCCTTCAGGCGGTGGATGATGAACGGCTCGAAGAGGTTCAGCGCCATCTTCTTGGGAAGGCCGCACTGGTTCATCTTCAGGTGCGGGCCGATCACAATCACGGAACGGCCGGAGTAGTCCACGCGCTTGCCCAGCAGGTTCTGGCGGAAACGGCCGCTCTTGCCCTTCAGCATGTCGGAAAGGGACTTGAGCGGGCGGTTGCCCGCGCCCGTCACATGGCGCCCGTGGCGCCCGTTGTCGAACAGCGCGTCCACGGCCTCCTGCAGCATGCGCATCTCGTTGCGCTTGATGACCTCCGGGGTCTGGAGGGCGGCAAGCTCCTTGAGGCGGTTGTTGCGGTTGATGACGCGGCGGTACAGGTCGTTCAGGTCACTGGTGGCGAAACGGCCGCCGGGCAGGGGAACGAGCGGGCGCAGGTCCGGGGGGATGACGGGCAGCACGGTGAGCACCATCCACTCCGGGCGGGTGCCGCTGCTCTTGAATCCCTGGGCCAGCTGCAGGCGCTTGGCAATCTTGCGCTTGGTCTGCTTGGAGTTGGTCTTCTCCATCTCCTGCTTCAACTGGTCGATGAGGGCGTCCAGGTCCGTGGTGGCCAGCAGTTTCTGGATGGCCTCCGCGCCCATGCCCACTTCCGGCATGTCGTCCTCGGAGTACTCGTCCACCATGTCCTCATACTCCTCCTCGGAGATGATGGTGCCGCGCTCCAGACCGTTCACCCCCTTCGGGTCGATGACGATGTAGTCGTCATAGTAGATGACGCGCTCCAGGTCGCGGGAGGTGAGGTCCAGCATGAGGCCGATGCGGCTGGGCATGCACTTGTAGAACCAGATGTGGGTGACGGGCACCGCCAGGTCGATGTGGCCCATGCGGACGCGGCGCACGCGGGCGGAGGTGACCTCCACGCCGCAGCGGTCGCAGATGGTGCCCTTGTTCTTGGCGCGCTTGTAGCGGCCGCAGGAGCATTCCATATCGCGCGTGGGGCCGAAGATGCGCTCGCAGAAGAGGCCGCCCTTCTCCGGCTTGAACGTGCGGTAGTTGATGGTTTCCGGGTTCTTCACCTCGCCGTGGGACCACTTGCGGATATCCTCCGGGCTGGCCACGGTGATGCAGACCTGGTCGAAGTTCTTGGGCTTCTCGTTGCTAAGGTCGATGTAAGACATATTGGTACGGATTTTTAAGGGTTACTGGGTTACATCTCGGAGTCGTCGTTGTCGTCCGCGTTGGCGGTTTCCTCCGCATCCTCGGGGAAGTCGTCGTCCTCGCCATCCGGCTTCTCGGCGTTCTCGTCGTCGTCCTCGCCCACGAATCCGCCCTCCATGCCGTCGTCGCCGGCCAGGAGCGCGAAGTAGTCGTCAGCGGTGCGGGGCGCGTTCTCGCGGTCCTTCTGCTCGGTGGGTTGCACGTTGAGGCAGAGGGACTGCATTTCCTTGATGAGCACGTTGAAGGATTCCGGGGTTCCGGCCTCCAGCGCGTTGTCGCCCTTGACGATGTTCTCGTAGATGCGGGTGCGTCCCTGCACGTCGTCGGACTTGACGGTGAGGAGCTCCTGGAGGGTGTAGGCGGCGCCGTATGCCTCCATGGCCCACACCTCCATTTCGCCGAATCGCTGGCCGCCGTGCTGTGCCTTGCCGCCCAGCGGCTGCTGGGTGACCAGGGAGTAGGTGCCCACGGCGCGCGCGTGCACCTTGTCGGCCACCAGGTGGTTCAGCTTGAGCATGTAGGTGTATCCCACCACCACGGGGTAGTGGAAGTACTCGCCGGTGAGGCCGTCGATGAGGCGGCTCTTGCCGGCGGTGGTGCCGTCCTTGCCGTCGCCCACCCAGGAGAAGCCGGGCACCTGCTTGGCCTGGCTCATGTACTCCCAGATCTTCTTTTCCTCAATGCCGTCGAACACCGGGGTGGTCACCTTGAAGCCCAGGGCCTTGGCGGCCACGCCCAGGTGGGCCTCCAGCACCTGTCCCACGTTCATGCGCGAGGGCACGCCCAACGGGTTGAGGATGATGTCCACCGGCGTGCCGTCCTCCAGGTAGGGCATGTCTTCCACGGGAAGCACGCGGGAGCAGACGCCCTTGTTGCCGTGGCGGCCTGCCATCTTGTCGCCCACGCCGAGCTTGCGCTTGGTGGCGATGTAGACCTTGACTTCCGTGACGACGCCGGGGTCGAGCTCGGCGCCGGCCTCGATCTGGTCGAGTCTGCGGTCGCGCTCGGCGTCCAGGTCTGCGAAGCGGGTCTCGAAGGTGTTGATGATCTCGAAGATCTGGTTGCGCACGGGGCTCTCGTTCATCTCGATCTGGTCGTGGTGCACGGCGAGCTTGCGCAGCAGGGTCTTGGTGATTTTCCTATTGGCCGGGATGATGATTTCATTGGTTCCGGCGCGGGTGATTTCCAGCGGGATCTTCTCGCCGAGCAGGCGGTCGGAGAGCTTGCTGGTGAGGTCCTCGATGAGCTTGTCGCGGTTCTTCTGGTACTCGGTGTCCAGCTTCTTGCGCTGCTTCTGGGCCTCCTTCTCCACGTCCACGGGCGGGGTTCCCGGCACGGAGGAGTGCACCACGCGCACATCCATCACCACGCCGGTGGTGCCCGGCGGCACGCGCAGGGAGGTGTCCTTCACGTCCGCCACCTTCTCGCCGAAGATGGCGCGCAGCAGGCGTTCCTCCGGCGCCAGGTCGGTCTCGCTCTTGGGGGTGATCTTGCCCACCAGGATGTCGCCGGCCTTCACTTCCGCGCCGATGCGCACCACGCCCTCGCTGTCCAGGTTCTTGAGGGCGTCGTCGCCCACGTTCGGGATGTCGCGGGTGATTTCCTCCGGGCCCAGCTTGGTGTCGCGCGCCTTCTCCTCGAACTCCTCGATGTGGATGGAGGTGTAGGCGTCCTCCTGCACCAGGCGCTCGGAGATGATGATGGCGTCCTCGAAGTTGTAGCCGTACCAGGACATGTAGGCCACCAGCACGTTGCGGCCCAGCGCAAGCTCGCCGCCGTCCGTGCACGGGCCGTCCGCCAGCACGTCGCCCTTCTTCACCTTGTCTCCGCGGGAGACGATGGGCTTCTGGTTGATGCAGGTGGAGGCGTTGGAGCGCATGAACTTGCGCAGCTGGTAGACGTAGATGCCGTTCTCGGGGTCGGTCTTCACGCTTTCCGGCTCGCTGAGCCAGGTGTTGGGGGAGACGGGCAGCTCGCCGTCCTTGGTGGTGACGATGTATTCCGCGGTGGCGGAGGCCACGATGCCGTTGGCCTTGGCCACGACGACGGAGCCGGAGTCCCTGGCGCACTTGGCCTCAATGCCCGTGCCCACCAGGGGAGCCTGGTTCACCATCAGCGGCACGCCCTGGCGCTGCATGTTCGCACCCATCAGGGCGCGGTTGGCGTCGTCGTGCTCCAGGAAGGGAATCAAACCTGCGGCAATGGAGATGATCTGCTTGGGGGAGACATCCATGTACTCCACGCGGGCGGGATCCACCTCCACGAACTCGCCGTGCTCGCGCGCGGTCACGCGCGGCTTGACGAAGTGGCCCT
The DNA here is from genome assembly GCA_030531305.1 of Akkermansia sp. Classification (GTDB taxonomy): domain Bacteria; phylum Verrucomicrobiota; class Verrucomicrobiia; order Verrucomicrobiales; family Akkermansiaceae; genus Akkermansia. Next base: position 17,889 of record JAUNNT010000032.1, on the reverse strand, counting down.
TGCCGTTGTCCTCGTCCAGCTCGTTGTTGGCCTGGGCGATGAGGTGGTACTCCTCCTTGTCGGCAGTGAGGTACTCCACCTCGTTGGTGACGATGGTTTCCGGCTTCTTGCCCTTCTTCTCGATGTGCTTGATGCGGCGGAACGGCGTCTCGATGAAGCCGTACTCGTCAATGCGCGCATACGTGCAGAGGGAGTTGATGAGGCCGATGTTCGGGCCTTCAGGCGTCTCAATCGGGCAGATGCGGCCGTAGTGGGAGGGATGCACGTCGCGCACCTCGAACCCGGCGCGGTCGCGGTTCAGGCCGCCCGGTCCCAGTGCGGAGAGGCGGCGCTTGTGCGTAAGCTCTGCCAGCGGGTTGATCTGGTCCATGAACTGGGAGAGCTGGCTGCGCCCGAAGAAGTCGCGCACCACGGCGCTGAGCGCTTTCGGGTTGATGAGCTTGCTGGGCGTGATGTCGTTCTTGGTGGTGTCGCACAGGGTCATGCGCTCCTTCACCAGGCGCTCCGTGCGCGCCAGGCCCACGCGGCACTGGTTGGACACCAGCTCGCCCACCGCGCGAACGCGGCGGTTGCCCAGGTGATCGATGTCGTCCACCTGGTACCCTTCCGTCCCGCGGCGCAGGTGCAGAAGGTACTTGAGGGCCGTCAGGAAGTCGATGGGCTGGATGAGGCGGTTGTCCTCCGGCACGTCGAGCCCCAGCTTCTGGTTGATCTTGTAGCGGCCCACGCGGGTGAGGTCGTAGCGCTTCGGGTCCTTGAAGAGGCGGTCCAGCGCGGTGGTGGCCTGCTGCACGGTGGGCGGATCCCCCGGGCGGAACTTGCGGAAGATTTCCTTCAGCGCGGACTCGCGGTCGTACGCCAGGTCCTTCTTGAGGGTCTTGACCAGCAGCTCGTCCTCGCGCTGGTCGATGACCTCGATCTGCTTGATGCCCAGCTCTTGCATCTTGCGGATGGTGGCGGGGCTGAGCGGCTCGTACGCCTTGGAGATGACGGTGGCCTTGCGCTCCTCCGTGTCCTTGCCGTAGGTCACGTCCTCGAACGGCACCAGGTACTCCAGCTCGTCGCCGGACACGCTGGAGAGCTTCAGCTTCTGGATGGTGTAGAACTGCTCCACAATCTGGCGGTCCGTCTCATACCCCAGGTAGCGCAGGAACGTGGTGGCCAGGAACTTGCGGCGGCGGCGCCGGCGGTCCAGGAACACGTACATCAGGTCGCTCGTGTCGAACTGCACCTCCAGCCAGGAACCGCGGTCCGGTATCATGCGGAAAGAGTAGATGTCGCGCCCGTTGCTGTGCCGCGTCTTCTCAAAGCACAGGCCCGGGGAGCGGTGCAGCTGGGCCACGATGACGCGCTCCGCACCGTTGATGACGAAGGTGCCGCGCTCCGTGATCATGGGGATTTCTCCCATGTAGACGTTTTCCTCCGTGGTGTACTCGCCGTTGTTGACGTCCAGCTGGAACTTGACGTAGATGGCGGCGCTGTAGGTCTCGCCGTTGCGTATGGCCGTGAAGTCCGAGGTCTTGGAGGGAGCCACCTCGTAGGAGAGGTACTTGAGCTTGATGTTGCCGTCGTAGCTCTCTATCGGGAAGTGCTCCGCAAGCACGGCCTGAAGGCCCATCTTGAGCCGCTTCTTCGGCTCCGTGTTGTGCTGCAGGAACTCCTCGTAGGACTTCGTTTGGATTTCAATCAAGTTCGGCGGTTCGATGACCTCCTTGATCTTGCCGAAACTGATTCTCTCTTGCTTGGGCTTGGACATAGAGTTGGCGAGATGATGGTTGATGTGCTCCCTCTTACCCGGGGCGGGGCCGGTTCCCGTTTGGTGAAACCGACCCGGGGGAATCCTGCCGCCCCTTGCGGGGCAGGGCGGGGAAGCGGGCTTCCCCCGGGTCGGGCTCACGCGAAGGCGCGCGCGAGAACGGATTTTCTTATGCCTTGATTGTTAGTGGTTAATGATACGCTTGGCTTTGCTGGGAAGCCAAAAGACGGAAAGACGCGAAGGCAGGGGGAAACCGCGGTTCCCCCCTGCGTTCGCGGAAACGAAAGGTTACTTGATGGTGACCTTTGCGCCAGCCTTCTCGAGCTCGGCCTTGGCCTTGTCGGCGTCCTCCTTGTTGGCGCCTTCAAGGATGATGGCGGGAGCGCCCTCGACGAGCTTCTTGGCATCAGCCAGGCCCAGACCGGGCTTGACGGTGCGGACTGCCTTAATGACGGCAATCTTGTTGGCGCCGCCATCGGTGAGCTCGACGTCGAAGGAGGTCTTCTCCTCAGCAGCCTCTGCGGGAGCCGCGCCGGGAGCGGCGGCGGCAGCCACGGGAGCGGCGGCGGAAACGCCCCACTTCTCTTCGAGCAACTTAACAAGCTCGGCGGCTTCCAGAATGGTCAGCTTGCCGAGTTCCTCTGCGATAGTATTGATATCAGCCATTGTTGTTTTTTTGGTTAATTGGTTCTTGTCGCGGGCAGGGGCTTCCTGCCCATTTCAGTTCTCACCGGCCGGAGAGCCGACAGAGAGCCTAATTTTGTTTCAGGCGGCGGGGCGGTGGAACCACACCGCCGCCATCTGTTCAAGTTCTTTCTTATTCTGCGGTTTCCTGGGAACCACCCTTCTTGTCCACGTAGGCCTGGATGACGCGTGCCAGAGCGGAGCCGGCGCCGTTGATGGTGCCGAGCAGCGTGGCCAGCAGAACCTCCCGGCTGGGCAGGTCGCCCAACGCCTGGATCTTCGCCGGCTCAAGCTCTGCGCCGTCCATGATGCCCACCTTGTACGGGGCTTTCTTGGTGGCCTTCGCAAACGTGTTCAACACCTTGGCGGCGGCGCACACGTCGCTCTCGCCCATCACGTAGGCGGTCTGCCCCTTCAGGGCCGCGGAGATGTCCGGCAGCCCGGCTTCCGCCAGGGCCTTGCCCATGTAGGAGTTCTTGGCCACCATGCAGGAGGCGCCGGACGCGGCGAGCTTGGCGCGCAGGTCCGTGAACTCCGGCACGGTGATGCCGGTGTAGTCGATGACGATGAGGAAGGGGGAGGCGTTCACCTTGGCCTGGAGGGCCTCGATGATGACAGCCTTGTCCGCATTCATTTTGTGTTCAGTGCTCATGTTCGTACGTGTTCAGGGTTACTGCTGCTTGGAGAACTCGGTCTGGCTGATGGGCAGGCCGGGGTTCATGGAGCTGGTGGCGGTGACGGCGGCGATGTAGGCGCCCTTGGCGCCGGAGGGGCGGGCCTTCACCACGGCGGCGATGAGCGCGCGCAGGTTCTCTGCCAGCTTCTCCTTCTCAAAGGAGAGCTTGCCCACCGCTGCGGAGATGTTGGCGTTCTTGTCCACCTTGAAATCCACACGGCCGGCCTTCACCTCGCGAACGGCCTTCGCGGTGTCTTCCGTCACCGTGCCGGTCTTCGGGTTCGGCATCAGGCCGCGCGGGCCGAGCACTCGCGCAATCTTGCGCACCTGGGCCATGGCGTCCGGGGTGGCGATTGCACTGTCGAAATCAAGGTAGCCTTCCTGCACCTCCTTGATGAGGTCGTCGAGGCCGACTTTCTCCGCGCCCGCCTCCAGGGCGGCCTGGGCGGCCTCACCTTGGGCGAAGACGATGACGCGGACGTTCTTACCCGTACCGTTGGGGAGCGCGACGGAGCCGCGGACCATCTGGTCGGATTTGCGGGGATCCACCGTGAGGTGGAAGGAGAGGGTGACCGTGGGGTCGAACTTGGGAGCGGGGAAGCTCTTCATCAGTTCCACGGCCTCCTCCACGGCGTAGGCCTTGCCGGGTTCCACCAGCTTGGCCGCCTGGGTATAGCGCTTGGAGCGTTTAGTTGACATAATGTTTTGCAGTACGTTCGGGTTAATTTGCTTTGTTTCTTTTCCCTCCTGCGGAAGGGTTACATACCTTCAACCTCGATTCCCATCTGGCGCGCCTGGCCCGCAAGGATGCGGCATGCGGCTTCGGGATCCGTGGTGTTCAGGTCCGGCATCTTGGTCTTGACCACCTCCAGCAACTTCTCCTTGGTGATCTTGGCCACCTTGGTCTTGTTGGGCTCACCGGAGCCGGACTTGACGTTGGCGGCCTTCTTGAGAAGGAGGGCTGCCGGCGGCTGCTTGGTGATGAAGTCGAAGGATTTGTCCTTGTAGACGGTGATCACGACGGGAAGGACATCGCCGGCCTGCTTCTGAGTCTTTGCGTTGAACTCTTTGCAGAAGCCCATGATGTTCACCCCGGCCTGACCAAGGGCAGGTCCGACAGGCGGCGAGGGGTTCGCCTGGCCTGCAGGAATCTGCAGCTTGATTACTTTTACTACTTCTTTTGCCATGGTATTGTCTTGTTAGTTTCCGCGTTGCCGGAGGTCCGGCTCCCCGCGGCGGGAAGGGATCTCCTAGAGGACGGGCGTGTCGTCCTCCGTCAGCTTGCGCACCTGCGTGTAGTCCAGGTCCAGCGGGTTGGAGCGGCCGAACATGGACACGCCCACGCGCATGCGGCCGTGCTCCGGGTCCACCATCTCCACCAGGCCGTGCTCGCCCTGGAACGCGCCGTCCAGCACAACCACCTCCTCGCCCACGGTGTAGGACACCTTGGGGCGGGCGGCGCCGCTGCGGCGCTCAATCTCCGCCATGAGCTCCTTCACGTCCTTGATGGGCATGGGCAGGGGCTCCTTGTTGCGGCCGCTGGCAAAGCTGATCACGCCGTCCACGGCCTGGATCTTGTACCAGGCGTCGTTGTCCAGCGAGCCGTCCGCGCGGCGCAGCGCGAAGTTCAGGTACACATAGCCGGGGAAGAGCTTGCGCTCCACCACGTACTTCTTGCCGTTGCGCACGTCCTCCACCTTTTCCGTGGGAACCAGCGGGGGGCTCTGCACCAGGGCTCCCACCTGTTCATCCTCCTTGAAGAGGCGGTTGAGGTTTTCCACGGCGCGGCGCTCCTTGTTGGAGAGGACGTGGAGCACGTACCACTGGTCCTTGGGCTCCGGCACGGGGCGCGCGGTTCCGGTCTTGCGGTCGTACTGGCGTGACATGGCGGCTGAGAGAAGAGGGTTGGGGTGGGCAGTTAGGAAAGGACGACGATGATCTTGTTGACCACGGCGGAGAGCACGTAGTCGAAGAACGCCACGTAGGCTCCCAGCAGTACCATCGCAATGAGCACCACCATCGTGGAGCCGCTCAGCTCGCGGTACTTCTTGAAGCCCGTGACCTTGGGGTCGCTCTCCCACGGCCAGGAACACTTTTTAAGCTCCATCTTCACGAGGGAGATGTATCCGAACGTCCTCTGGATGAGGCTCTGCTTGCTACTGGCCATTGCTGTTTTCTAAAGTGGGTGGGATTGCTTCCTTGCGGAACAGGGTACGAGAGACTCGAACTCCCAACACGCGGTTTTGGAGACCGCCGCTCTACCAATTGAGCTAGTACCCTAGGGGTTTGTCCCTTTTGGCGGGACAGGGGAGACGCCGCGGCGGGTGCCGGACATCTCCCCCAGCCGCGGCCGCTTTCCCCTTGCGGGGAGAGCGGCCTTGGTTTGGTGGAACGGGAGGGTTAGGCCTCGATCTCCGCCACCGTGCCGGCGCCAACGGTGCGGCCGCCCTCGCGGATAGCGAAGCGCATGCCCTTCTCCATGGCAACGGGGGTGATGAGCTCGACGCCGAACGTCACGTTATCGCCGGGCATCACCATTTCCGTGCCGGCGGGCAGGGTGACCGTGCCGGTCACGTCCGTCGTGCGGAAGTAGAACTGCGGGCGATAGTTGTTGAAGAACGGGGTGTGGCGGCCGCCTTCCTCCTTGGAGAGGACGTACACGGTAGCCTGGAACTTGGTGTGGGGAGTCACGGAGCCCGGCTTGGCAATCACCTGGCCGCGCACGATGTCCTCCTTCTTGATGCCGCGGAGCAGAACGCCCACGTTGTCGCCGGCCTCGCCCTGGTCAAGCAGCTTGCGGAACATCTCGATGTCCGTCACAGCCGTCTTCACCGTCGGCTTGATGCCCACGATTTCCACTTCCTCCATCTTCTTGATGATACCGCGCTCGATACGGCCGGTGGCCACCGTGCCGCGGCCGGAGATGGAGAACACGTCCTCCACCGGCATCAGGAACGGCAGGTCCGTCGGACGCTGCGGGGTCGGAATGTACGCGTCAACCTGCTCCATGAGGTCCATGATGGCCTTCACGTTGTCGGCGTCGCCCTCCAGGGCCTTCGCGGCGGAACCCTTGACGATCGGAATCTCGTCGCCCGGGAACTCGTAGGAGGAAAGAAGGTCGCGGATCTCCATCTCCACGAGCTCGGCGAGCTCGGGATCGGCGAGGTCCATCTTGTTCATGAACACCACAATCTTCGGCACGCCCACCTGGCGGGCCAGCAGGATGTGCTCACGGGTCTGCGGCATGGGGCCGTCGGCGGCGGAGACCACCAGGATGGCGCCATCCATCTGGGCGGCGCCCGTGATCATGTTCTTCACATAGTCGGCGTGCCCGGGGCAGTCGACGTGTGCGTAGTGGCGGGCGTCGGTCTCGTACTCCACGTGTGCGGTGGAGATGGTGATGCCGCGCTCGCGCTCCTCGGGAGCGCCGTCAATCTGGTCGTATGCCTTGAATTCTGCCTTGCCCTGGTCTGCAAGAACCTTAGTAATTGCAGCGGTCAGGGTAGTCTTACCATGGTCAACGTGACCGATCGTTCCCACGTTCACGTGGGGCTTGGTGCGCTGGAATGCTTCTTTAGCCATAACAGTGTTTTGTTTTTGTTTTGTTTGTAATGCTGCTTTATTCTTGCACGGGCCGGAAGCTTCTGGCGGGACTTGAACCCGCGACCTCATCCTTACCAAGGATGCGCTCTACCACTGAGCTACAGAAGCGACTTGCCCAAGGCCCCTCCGTTGGGAGAGACGCAAAGCGGGGAGATGATACACGCGTTTGCCCGATACGTCAACCACAATTTCTGATTTTTTTCATTTTTTTTCAAATTTTCCGCAAAATCGGCAAAAATTCGCCCTGTACTTAACAAAAGTTAATGAAAAAACGGGGTAAAAGGGCAGGTGAATGGCGCGGGGCGGGGCGTTGAAACAGTTGGAGAGTTAGGTTGCGGCGCGCGTTTGGTAGGGGCATGCTGGGAAGCCTATGAACAACATAGCGACAACAACAGTAGTGGCAGCCCTGCTGGGGCTGAATCTCATGGCGGCTGAAACCATCAACGGCGCTCCCGCCGCGGCGGACAACACGCCCATCTGCACCATGTCGGACAAGGGTATCTCCTGCGGCGACTCCGTGTGGGTGAACGTGGACTCCGTGACGTGGGAGGCGGCCAACGGCAACCCGATTGCGCAGTACACCGTGGCGTACATGCTGGACAACGGCATCTCCATGCCGCAGGACAGCGAGAAGGCCGCTGAGATGTACGGCAAGGCGCTGCCGGGCCTGCAGAAGGCCGCGGCTGACGGCCACGCCGGTGCATGCCGCGCGCTCTGCCAGATGTACACGGACGGCAAGGGCGTGGACAAGGACCCGGAGATGGCCGCCAAGTACAAGAGCATGTGGAGCGATTGCTGCAAGGGCGGCAAGCGCGCTGACGGCAAGGACGCTTCCCGCCCCGACGGCGAGGACGGCCGCACCGGCAACGGCACCGCCATGTAACTCCGCCGGAATAGCGAACAATAGAAAAAGCGAGCCCGCCCTGCCGTTGCAGGAGCGGGTTTCGCTGTATCCGCTGCCGCGCGCCGCCTACAGCAGCGTGGGGCCGGAATAGTCCGCAGAGTTCAGGCGCTCCTGCAGCGCATCCGCCAGGTAGCGGCAGTCGTCCGCGCGGATCACCACATCCTTGCGCTGGCGGTACGCATCCTGCAGGAAGCGGATGAGTTCGCGCGGATCGTTGACGGCGTAGTTGGGAAGTTCGTCTGCTTGTTCCATGACGCCCTCCATTCTACTCTGAACCGCCCTCGCGGGCAAGCGGGAAATGCTGGCACCCGCGCGTGCCTCGGAAATGGATTCATGCGGCATGTTGATATTTTGCAATATATTAGGAATAGAGTATTAAAAAATATGGCGCAATGGTTGCCATAGTGAAATTTCCTTGATTTTCTGCCGTTTTTTATCATTTTGTACTTGACGGCACACGGGGCGGCATGTAGGGTGGTTCCATGGCCACAGCCACATTCGACGAGCAGCATGCCCGCTGGGTGCTGCGCTACAGGGTTCCCTCCCCCAGGGGAACTTGCTACCGGTATGGGCACAAGCGCGTGTCCGACATGAGGTATACGCTGCTGGATGAGGCGGCGCAAACGCGGCGTCGCGCGGAAATGGAAAGGCGCGCCGAGCAACTGGAGAGGGCTGCCTGCGGGGAAAAGATGCCGCCCGCGGTTGTGCAGAGGCCCGCGCAATCCAGCGCCACCGCCCGCCTCAGTGTATCGCGGCGGCGCAGTTGGGAAAAAGTCCGCGCGTAGATTAGAAATTCGGGAATCGGGCCGCCATCTGGGCGGCCTTTTTTTTGTGCCTCGGCCAGCCTCCTGCCGAGGGGTTGCCGAGGGGCGGCAGCGGCGCGGCAAGGGTCAGGCCACGGCCATGGTGAAGGAAAGGGCCTGCTGGCCGCGCGGTGCTCCCGCTGCCGGGTCAATGCCGGAAAGGCGGAGCATGCCGGGCATGAGGGACGCCGCTTCCGGGGTGGAGGGCGTTAGGACCATGTAGGCGGCTTCCATGGGGTCGTCCGTGGTGATGTCCATGGCGGTGAGCAGATCCAGGCGCAGCACGTCCGGGGCGGGGTTGGGCACCGTCTGAACATTGTTCACACGCGCCACCATTTCGCCCAGCAGCTCGACCCTCCAGGAATCGGGGGATGCTACCAGCGGCAGCGGTGGATCCTGGGCAAACAGCCCTTGCAGGAGCGCGCGGCGCACCTTCGGCCAGAAGTCTGCGGAGGCGGTGGCCTCCAGGCTTGCCAGCGGCGTTGCGGGGAAACCGAGCAAGTCGCCGTCCTCTAGGGGCGCGGAGGAGAAGTCAATGGCCTGGGCGGTGGCGCGCCAGTACACGGCGGCGGCAGGGTGGCCCAGGTCGAAAGCGTCCAGCACCGCCTCGCGGTACAGGTTGCGCACGGCGTGGCAGAATTCGTCAACGCCGTTGAGCCGGAGGAGGTCCAGCTCCACAAGGTCAAGGGAGTGTTGCATGGTCAGAGTGGCTGTTGTTTTGCGCCGGGTCGTCACCCGACGCCGGAATTATGCCGCAGACCGCCCGGCTTGGCAAGCATTATCATTGACGCGCCGCCGCAGGCGTGCTAGCATGGCCTTGCTCCTCGACGGAGGAGCCGCCCGCATGGGCGCAGAGTGGTCCCTCCCCGGCTCCGGCTGGGGAGGGGCTTTTCACGCCCGCTTCCTCCCCGCCTCGTCCCTGGTGTGGGGCCAGCGCGCCAGCAGCGTATCAAGCGCGGCAATGAGCCGCGGTCTCAACCTTTCCGGGTTCACATACCAGTTGGTCGGCTCCACGCCCTTCTCATAAGGCGGGTACGGCTGCTTCCTCCCCTGCCCGGTGAACTTGAAACTGGGGTGCAGCGGATAGATATAACGGTAGGTCTTGGCGCGGAACACCGTCATATCCCCGGCCAGCAGCTCCACATTGGTGCGGGCGAACCCGCTGGCGCATGTGGCGTTGGTGAGAATCTGCTCATGGGTGATCTCGCCGCTTCGGCTGTTTTGCAGGAAAGTCGTCCAATGGAACCCGTAGTAGTCGAAATTACTCGCCTTGTAAATCGTGCCGCAGCCTACCCTGCCATCCGCGAAGGATTGCACCGCCACAATCGTGGGGTCCATGCGGCGCAGCAGCTTGAACGAGGCCCCCAGGAGCACCGTCTCGGCATTTTTCCCCAGGGAATCGTCCAGCCACATGCGGTTCAGCTCGCACATCCACCCGCCCTCCACGGAGCAAGTGAATATCCGCGCCTTCGGCGTCTTCATATAGCCGAAGGCCGCCACCCCCAGACATTGGCTTTCATCCTCCGCGCCCTCCCGGAACACGCCGAAAGAGAACTTGCCGAAGCTCGCCTGCCACTTGTGTGAATAATGCCCGGCAATCACCATGTCGCGCGCGCGCGCGCGGGAGATGGGCTTGATCACCAACGTTCCGAGGCTCCTTGTCTGCCTCCTTATCTCTATTTTCTGTTCTTGTCGCATAAGTCTGTCAATAGTGTCACCCGGTGGGGTGGATCGTGTGGAAAGATTGCTCGGCGTAAATTTGGGCTTCAAGCCCCCAGGAGTGGCCTTTCCACATGGGGGTCCCGTGTTTGCGTTCGGGGTCGAACCCCGCGAGCACAAGCGGCAGCTGCGGCCAGCACGCGCGCATCATGTTCGCCGCTATGAAGCCCGTGGTCGGCGATTTCCCGCCCCGGTTTTTGAACTGGGCGTACCAGGAAAAGGGCCGGGTGTGCAAAGCGTCGTCTATGAAGATTACTCGCTGGTAGCCACCGAAACTCGGCGGCGTGAACCAATGGATATCCCTCCCCTTGCCCCCGTGCCGGACTAGCAGAATATGGGTGGTGCCTGCCACCGCCATTGCCTCCGCAGCGTGGCGCGCGCGGTTGAGGTGCAGCACGAGGTCGCCGCCGCGCAGCACCTCTGCGGCATTGAACGGCGTGTTCGCAAGCACCACCACGCGGCGGGTGCCGTTCGGCAAGGGGAAAGGCATGGGCGCGCGCTCGGCATAGGTGGCTTGGCGCGCGGCAGGGGGGCCGGGAAGGATGGCGCGCCCCAGGGGTTTGGGGGCGTGGATGGCGGCGGCGGTTTTGGAGAGTGCTGCTTTAGCTCGCTCCTGCCAGATGCCCGCCTGCTTTGCGCGGGGGCCTTCGTGCCACCAGGAGACACCGTGGTGCGTGAGCGGCGATTCCGCTTTCCAGCGCACATGCCCGGTGATGGTTGTGGGGAAAATGTGCCAGGCAAGGCCAGCGCGCTCCAGGGCGGGGATGACGCTTTGGCGGATCCAATGCGGGCCGATTCCGTTGGGGAGGCCTCCTGTATCCCGCCTCACCAGGTTTATGTAGCGGAAGGGGAAGCCCGGGGCGTTGGGTTTGAGGGCCAGGAGCTTGTCTGCGGCCATTTGAGCGGCGGTGGAGAGGGCGGCTGGGTTGAGGGCGAGGATGGCGCAGTTGCAGGGCTTCTGGCTGTTGAAGACTTCGGCGGCGCTCCACACGTCGCCGTCTTGGGGTAAATCCGGCCAGGCCGTGCAGGAGAAGTCCGTGTCCAGGTAGAGGCCGCCGTGGGTGGCGAGAATTAGGAGGCGGAAGTAGTCGCTCATCAGCGTCAGCGTCACCGCGTTGTCCAGCACCTCGCGCGCGTGCGTGAAGAATAAATAGACCTCGCTCCCTCCCCAGGCGCGGCGGATGTCCTCATCCCGCCACAGGCGGTGGTTCCATCCTGCCCTCGCAGCGTGCGTTTTGACCTGATGGATCCATTCGGCCTCCCGTTCCGGGAGGTCGTTTCCTAGCCAGATTTGGTGGACGGTGTTGTTCATGTTTAGGGTTGCCATGGGCCGAGGTCGACGGTGTGGAAGCAGATGGTGACGCTGATGGTGAGGTCTTGGACGGTGATGAGTGAGAAGTCGCCCACGGCTTCATGGTTGTGTCCTGTCCAATGGCCCTCGTAGGGCAACCAATGGCCGTCCCACCAGTGAGAGCCTGCGGTTGCCTGGCAGCCGAGGGTGCGGTTGTGGAAGGCTTGCTTGAGTCGGGCGGCGAAGAGTTCTCGCACCTTTGCTAGGAGGGCAGCCGGGTCGAGCGAGCAGGGTGGGCAGTTGCAGGCCATGGTTAATAGTGCACGTCGATGGTTGAGTTGCCGGAGGTGGAGTCGGCGTTTGCCTGCCCGGTGACATAGAGGGTCCCGGTTTCGGTGGTGCCGAGCTCCTGAGTGATGGAGACTTGGACGCGGACGTTCGAGACCGCCTGGTCAATCGCCGCTTGGATCTGCGCCATGAGCTCGGCGGCCTTGCATTGGCAGTTGCAGTTGCAGCCGCCGCCTGAACCACCGCCGCCTGAACCGTCAGAGCCGCCACCGCCTGTACCCGTGCCCCCGCCGCCGCTGCCTGTTCCCGTACCGGGGCCGGGCCAGGTTCCGGGCCATGTGCCGCTTCCCGCCTCCGTGGAGTCCTCGGAAGATTCGTCGGAGCGGTTGGAGAAAGTGAAGTCGCCGGGCTCGGCGCTGGAGGTCTCGCGCGGGTGGAATTCCTGCACCGCGCGGCCCAGCTGGGTGAGCTTCGGCTCGCCGTATGCGTGGCCCAGGTGAAGCGTCGTGGTCAGAGCCATGAAATCCCAGTCCACGGAGGTCACGGGGGTGTCCAGGGTGTCCACGGATCCAGGACCGCAGATGTTGAGGCGGTGCGCCAGCGGGGAGGCCTCCCAGTCGCTCATGAGCGTGGTCACGTCTCCCGTCACGGCGGGCGTGGTCACTTCCTGGAACCAGGGGATGAGTCCTTGGAGCATTCGGTCGGCCTCCTTTTCGGCTGCCTCTTGGCAGTCGTCGTGGTGGTTGCCGCCGGTGAAGGATTGGAGGTGGAGCTCGCGAGTGAAGACGCGGATGCCGAGGGTTTCCGGCGGGAGGTCCGGCGGGAAGATGCGCACGGCGCGGCCCGCGTCCCCGTCGCCGCCAAGGACGTAGGAGTTTTCCGCGTGCAGGATTTCGAGGTCCCATTCGACGATGACGGCGATGCCTGCGGGCATGGACTCGTAGTTGGCGGAGATGCCGGAGATTTCCGTGATGTGGTGCCTGGTGGTGACGAGGTGTGCGGCGGGGAGTTGGGCGCGCGTGCGCAGAAGGATGGTGCCTGTGGTGTAATCCACCGTGGCGAGCGTTCCGGGGTGCGCCTGGAGGAGTTTTTGGAGGCCCGCGGCGGCTGTGCACGGTGATTTGCGGTTCCAAGAGAGGGGGTAGTCATACTCAGGCGCGCCGGGCCAGGTGGAGTGGATGTAGTCTTCCGCGTCCTTGGGTGAGCCGTCGGGGTTGACCGTCCATCCGCTGGCGGTGGCCTGGATGGAGGCCGCAAGGTTCTCCCAGGAGGAGAGGGCGTGGCGGGAGGCTTCTTGCAGGGAGATGTTGCCGAGTATGTCCCCGAGTGTTTGCTTGTCCAGCAGCCACAGGAAGTTTTGGGCGGTGGTGGAAACGGTGGCGTCCCCGGCGCTGTTGTTGTAGGTGGTGCTCGTGGCTTTTCCGTGGAAGAGAACGCGCCCCCGGTGTATGATGGTGATGGGCTCCTGGTATTCCGGCACGCCCGACCCCGCCACCCAGGTGAGGGAGAGCTGGGCAGGGGTGCCGTCCGTCGTTTCCGTCAGCGTGGCGGAGATGAGGCCCGGTATGTCCTTGAATGCTGTGCTGTCGATAATCATGGGGGGTTAAGCGTCAATTTCTTTCCACAGGTTGGATATGTCCGTCTGCATGGTCTTGAGCTGCTTCTTGAGGCTTTTGAGTTTCGCCCCGGCAGTCTTGGCTATCTCGGACGCCGCACTCGCTATCTGCGCGGTCACTCCCGCCAGCTCCGCCACCTTGCCGCTCATATCTCCCAGGGCTTTCTGGGCGTCTGCAAGCGCCGCCTTCGTGTCCGCAAGCTCATGCTCCTTCTTCTGCTGCTGCGCTGGAGCGGCTTTCTTCTTGGGGGCGTTCTGCTTGGGGGCGTCTTTCTTTGGTTTTTGCTTGGCGTCCTCGCGGTTCTTGCGGCTCCGGCTCTTCTTGGAGTCCTTTGCGCTGCCCTCCTCCTCATTCTTCTGCTTTTTCTGCGCCGCCTGGATAGCGTCCAGGTTCTTCTCGTGCTCCTTGGTAAAATCCTTGCGTTTCCTGGCGATTCGATCGGCGTATTTTCCGGCCAATCGTGTGTAGCGTTCCTGGGCCTTGGTGTCGCCCTTCTCTGCGGCCTTTTCGGCGAGCTTGATGTTTCGCGCGTAGGCGTGGCCCAGCTGCTTGAGGTTGCGCTCCACCATCTTGTTCTTGTCGTGGAACTCCGGGGCCTTGTAACCCTTCAGCATGGCGCGGCATGCCTTGGCGTTGGCGGCGGTGGCGGCTTCCAGGGCCTTCTGCTGCTTCACCGTCTCGTCCAGCTTTTCCTGGAGCTGCTGGCGCAGGGAGAAGTCCTTTGTCTCGGCTATCAGCGCCTGCAAGCGCTGCGCGCGGCCCGCCAGCGCCTTCTTGTCGTCCTGAAGAATCTGCCGCTGCGTCCTCTTGTCCTCCGCCACGTAGTTGCCCGTCACCTTGAACTCCTTCTCCAGGTTGCCCATCGCCTCCTGGATCTGGCGGGTCTCCACGCCTTGCAGCTGCTCGGCCCACTTCTTGGCCTCCTCGCTGCCGGCTTCCAGGTGCCCGGCCGTGTCGCGCAGCCAGGCTGCCTGGTCCGCCAGGCTGCCCTCCCTCTGCACCCGCTGCCATTCCTCCTGGCGTGCGGCCGTTTCCTGCGCGGCAAGCTCCTGCTTCAGAAGCTCGTTGTACTGCCTGTGAAGGGCGGATTCCTCCTCCAGCCCGGCCAGCATCTCCTGCAACCAGGCAATCCGCTTGGGTGCCGCCTGCGTCTGGGCCTCCTTCCATCCCTCCGCCAGGGCGGCGCTGTGTTGTGCGGTGGAGGCCTCCTTCTCCGCGGCCTTGGCGGCGGCATCGTGCAACTCGCTCTCGCGCTTCAGCGTTTCCTGCTGGCGGAGGAGCTCGCTGCTCTTTTCCTCCAGCTGGCGGTTGGACTCCTCCTGCTTCTCCACGGCTTCCTGGGCGGCGTTAATGCCGGAAATGATGCTCACCGCCTCTGCCGCCTTGCCTTCCTTTGTCTTGGCATCCAGCTTGCCTTTCTTCTCCAGCACCTCCACCTGCTTCCTGGTGCGCTCCACCAGCTCCCGCTCCAGGTTCAGCCGCTCCTGCCACAGCTCCTCCAGGTTCTCCTCCGCTTCCTGGTACGCCTGCAGGTTCGCCTCCGTGGGATCGTCATCGTGTTTCTTCCTCAGCTCCTCCACCTTCTCCTCCTGCTGCTTCTCGCGCGCCGCTGCTTCGTCAAAGCGGTTCACAAGCTGCTGCAGCGCCTTGTCCTCTATGGCTAGCACCGCCATGTCCTCGCCGGAGAGGCCCTTGGTCAGCCCTTTCAGCGTCTCCTGCCGCGCTTTCAAAATGGCAGCCCCGGTTTCCTTCTCCTTCCCCAGCAGCGTCTGTTCCTCCGCGGCGGCCGCCGCCTCCGCATCCTTTTCCGCCGCCGCCACCTTCTCCTGCCGCATTTTGTCGCGCGCAGAAGCTTCTGCAGGGTCCATGCGCCCTGCCTGCACCTCCGCTGCATCCTCCTTGCGGGCCATCTCCGCGGCCCGCCTCTTCTGGTCTAGGTCTTGGCGCCGCAGCTCCTCCTTGCCGCGGTTTTCCTCCCGCATCTCGTCCAGCTTCTTCTTGGCCGCCTTTTTGAGTCCCTCCGCCTTGTCGTCCGCATCCGCCAGCGCCTGCGCAGCCGCGTTCTTCTCGTGCGCCGCCGCGTTCTTGTCCAGCGCGGCGGTCTGCTCCTCCAGCGCCTTGGTGGCCGCCTTGATGCCTTCCTCCTCCTTCTTGCTCTTCTCCGTGAAGTGCGTCACTATCATCCCCAGCCCCTGGAGGGCGGCCATCACCCAGCCGATGGGCCCCAGCCCGGCCTTGATGGCCATGCCCAGGGCAATGGCCTGCGTGGCCATGGTGGCCAGACCCGCCGCACCCTGGGAGGCAGCCTCCTTCATACTCCCCAGCCCCTGGGCAAACTGCATACCCGTCTGCGCCTGCTGCTGCATCGCAATCATGCCCACCTGCTGCGCCGTGTTCAGCTTCTCCAGCGCCTCCTTGGCGCGGTTGATGCTTGTTGTCAGCTGCTCGTACCGTTTGGTATCGTTCGCCGCAGCGGCAGACTTCTGCGCGGCAATCAGCCGCAGTATCTCCTCCCGCAGCTCCCTGCGCGTCATCATCGTCAGCCGCATCATTTGCGCCAGCTGCTTCTGCTTCTCCGCGTCCTTGTCGCTCGCCGCCGCGCTCTTCTGCGCGGCCTGCTCGCTGGCGGCCGCGGTGTCTTTGAGGTCGGCCTTGGCTTCATCGGCACCGCTGGGGTCGTAGGCCATCCCGGCTGTCATTTCCAAATCTGGTTTTTCAGGCATGGTGTTTCTGTTTGTTGATGATTTCGTTTAATTTGAACTCGGCATCCTCTCGCGCGCCCGCCAGCAGCTCCTCGTTGGTGGGCAGAACCTCGGGGTGCGCCGGGATATTCGCCCGCTTCACCAGGCTTCCCAGGATCCGCAGCGGCGTCGCCGTCTTGTAGCGGTTGCGCTTCTTGCCCGTCTTCGTCATGTAGGGTATGGCTATGCGTTCCTCCATGTCCATCACCAGGAACACCTTTCCGCTACCCTTGCGCTTGATCACGCGCACACGCCCGCTCCTCCCGGCCAGGAATTCATGCAGACTGCAACGCCCCTCGCGTATCGGCCCGTCGGCGCGCGGTATGAAAAGGCTCTTGGTCGGTTTCCCTGTCACCTCGGAGGGCCTGCCCGTGGGCTTCACCGTGCCGCCTTTGTATTGCAGGTGAACACCGCGCTGGAACACGCCTATGCGGTAGCTGTTCTTTTCGCCCGGAGTCACGCGCACCTTTTCGGAGGCCTCGCCCCAGAAACGTTTGCCCGGCAGCGTGAGAAAATGCTCGCGGAGTGTGAGGGCCACGCCGTCCGCCGCCGCCCGTGAGATGGCGTCCTGCTGCTCGTCCGTGAGCGGACGGTCGAGCTCCGGGATCGCGTTCAGTTTTACGGTGAGCTTGAGCATGGCGGGCGTTTCTGGGGTGGTGGTGGTTTACTCCACCATGGTGAATGATTGGGTGGCCTCGTCCCACTCGGCCACACCCTCGAAAAGTTGGCGCGCTTGCTCCAGCAAGTCCGGCGTTATCCCCTGCACGGAGGCCGTCACCCCCTCGTTCATGGATGGCCGCGGCGCGGCGGCGTTCGGGTCGGGTGTGGTTTCCGGGTCGTACAGGCCAAGATCCTGGCATTCTTTGGCGCGCACCGGGAGCACGCCCATGCCGCTGTTGAAATCATACGGAGGGTACGGCAGCCCGAAGCGTGAGAGCTTGCGCCATATCGGAGAGGAAAGGAGCGCCACCATTTGGCCGCCTCTGGCCACGCCTTCCCAGCCCACCGCCTCGGCGGCCTCCTTCCACCGTGCCGCCCAGTTGCGCGGGCGGCGCGACTGGCGCACGCGCACAAGCCTCTGGCCGGGCTGGGCCGTGTTCTCCAGCTGGCGGTTGTAGTTGGCCCAGCCTGCCGCCATGCGCGCGTTGGTGTCAATCACCACATCCATGCGCCGCCGTGAGGACAAGTCTTGAATAGTGCCAGCCTTGCCCTCCGGTGCCCGGTAGCCAAGCTCCCGCAGGAATTCGCGCAGCGCGCGCCGCGCCTCCTGCGGGCTGAGTTTCCCGGCTGCCACCTCTGCGGCAATTTTGCGGAACTGGATGAGGGTTTGAAGGTGTGTGACCCCCGCCATGAAAAAAGCGCGCGCGCGTATTTCGGCGGGCACAAGATCCCACTCCGCGGTGTGCATCGCGGAGGGGGCCGGGAGCTTGGAGAGGAGGGAAGTGGAAAAGGGCATGGCTTTTTCTCGGCTGTGGTTAATCTTCTGGCAGGGTCAGTGTCGGCCCGGAGACGCTGGTTCCCTCGCTGGCGGCGGCAAGGGTAATTCGCTCGCCGCCAGCGCCTGGAACGAGGGCGCGCAGCATTACCAACCAGCTCGTGTTGCTCATGAGATGGTTGGTAAATAAATTTGTGCATTCTACATTGGCGTTGCACAGCACCTCGTTCCACGCGCTCACGGTGAAGTTTGCCGGAGCGGTGACACGCACGCCGCCAATCAGGAAGACTCCGCCGCCTGGCGGGCACGAGAGCCAACCCGTGGCGTAGGCTTCCTCCTGCGTGCCGGGGTCCTCGTGTGTGCCGGGCTCTTC
>JAUNNT010000002.1 GCA_030531305.1 Akkermansia sp. | reverse complement strand
GGGTCGTCCGGCGCCAGGTCCAGCTTGAACATGTCCAGCGTGATGTCCTGGGCGGAGTGCCCGGCATTGGTGAGGCGGAGTCCTGAGACGGGCTCCTTGGGCATGCCGTTCTGGCGGATGACGAGCATGCCGCCCTCGCGGTGGGGTTTGACGGTGACGTACTTGCCGTCGGCGGTGCGGAGCTCCACCTTGGCCCACTTATCCACATCGGGGTTGTTGAGGGTGATTTCCAGCCAGGTGGCCACCTGCGGGGTGGCCAGCTCAAAGCAGACGAACTGGCCGGGCGCGGCCTTGGCCACCTCGAAGATGCGGTTGATGCCCACGGACTTCTCATCGCGGTAGGCGGAGGCGGCGGCCAGGCCGGGGATGTTGGTCTTCACCACGGTACCGGGGCGCTTGTTGACGGTGAACTCGCAGACGGAAAGCCAGTTGGGCGCGGCCTGCAGCGCGCGGTAGCGCACGTAGCGGGCGTGCACGGGCTTCTCGATCGCCACGTTCACGCTCGCGCCCTCCGTGGGCTTGCCCAGGGGCTTCCAGTCCTTGTTGTCCAGCGAGTATTCCATCTGGCCCTTCGGGAAGAAGTCCTGGGCGTAGCGGCCGCCCATCTGCAGGCAGACCGTGCGGATGTCCACCGCGCCGCCGCAATCCAGGCCGATCCAGTCGCCCGCCTTCTGCTGGGCGCCGGAGTGCCAGAGGGTCTTGGGGTCGCCGTCGGCCACGTTCTTGGCGTCCTTCTGGGCATCTCCCACGCTGCTGGTGAAGACGGGCCTGCAGGCGTCGCCCTTCGTTCCGGCGAGCTGGCTGTAGACGCGTGCGTTGACGAAGTTGAGGGTCTCTTTTATGGCGGGTGTCATGGCGTAGGCTGCCACCTCGATCCCGGTGGTGGTGCCCACGCTGCCGTTCTGCCAACAGGTGCGCGTCATGCCGCCGATGCGCTCCAGGATGTTGCCCGTGTAGAGCAGGCTCTCCAGCGCGGGGGCGGTTTCCTGCTCGGAGAGGGCGCCGATGATGCGCCCGCCCGCCTGGCCGGTGAGTTCAAAGGCCTCCAGCCACGGGGCGATGTCCCGCTGCAGGGGCTCGATGCCCTTGGCGTGACGCAGCTCCCTGCCGGCGGCGGCCATGGCCTCGAACTCCGCCTGCAGCTTTTGCGCCCCGGCGGCATCCGGCTTGCCCGCCGCCACGGATTCCGTGTAGGCCTTGGCGTCGTCCGCAATGCCGGCGGACTCCTCGCGGAAGTAGCCGTGGTTGTTGGGCAGCAGGTAGGAGTTGTGGTGGCAGAACACTTGCATGGCGTCCGCGCAGCTGGGGTACAGGCGCGCGATGCCCTGGTGCCAGGAGTTCTCGGAATCGAACCCGCAGATGTTCCAGGTGTAGTCCGCCACGCCGAAGAGGCCCACCTTGCTGGCCTCCGCGCGCTCCATGGGGTTGGCCACAAAGCCGCTCATCTCCCCGCGCATCTCGGGTTCCTGACCGTTGCCGTACGTGCGGCCCATGGACAGGCGGGACGCCTTGAAGTCCGAGCACGGCCAGTTCCACCAGATGAACGTGGGGCGGCCCAGCGCCTGGTGCGCCCACTGCTGGCCGGAGAGCGTGATATCGTGCACCACGGAATCGCCGGTCCACATCACGTGGATGGCCTTGTCAAGCCCGCTGCCGAGCGCGCCGAGGAACTGCGGGTTGGTCCAGGCGCGGTTGTAGCCCGTGGGGCACATCACCAGCTCCTGGTTCACGTCCTTGTGCGTGCGGATGAAGTTTTCCAGGATGTAGTTGCAGAGCTGCACCTGGCGCTCCGGCTTGCAGATCTCGCCGCCGGAGTCGTCCACCAGCACCGCGAAATCGCGCACGCCCAAATCATAGAGCTGCTGGAGCTTGGCACACAGGCCCTCCAGCTGCCTCTTGCCGCCGTTGTCGTTCCAGTTCACGGTGTTGGCGGGGTGGATGCCCCACACGAAGCGCACGTGGTTCTTGCGCGCGCAGTCGATTTGCTTCTTCAGCTCCGCGGCCTGCTGGGCGGGGTACAGCTCATAGCAGCCGCTGCCGTGGTGGTAGGGGTCGTCCTTGGGCGCGTAGAGGTAGAAGTTCATCTTGTTGCGGCCGTAGAACGCGAACTGCGACATGCGGGCCTCGCCGCCCCACGGGATGCCGTAGTAGCCCTCCACCGTGCCGCGGTACGCCAGGTCCGGCCAGTCGAGGATGGTGCCGCAGGGCAGCTCGCCCAGCTTCGCCACCTCCTCGATTCCCTTGTCCGGGAACGGGTCCCTCTGCGCGTCCTTGGCTCCGGGAACATCCTTCAGCAGCTGGGAAATTGTCTGCTTGGCGTAGTACAGCCCCAGCACATCCACCTTTTCGGTGGCATGGTCGTCGTTCACATACACATACAGGCAGCCGGGTGTGATGCGAATGGCATAGGCACCCTCCTTGGCCGGCAGTTTCGCCCAGATATCATTCTCGGGTGGACAGGAAGCGGGCCGCGCGTTGAGGGTGGGATGAATCACATAAACCTCTGTTACGCGGGTGTATTCCGTACCCAGCTCGCACTTCTGCGGGGTGGGGTACACGGGACTCACGGCGGCGGGCGCGGCGGCGGCCAGCGCTCCCAACAGGCTCATTACGGCAAAGGCGGTTTTCATAACTCGCCGCCTATTCTACCAAATCGCCCCGACCCCCGCAAGAAAGACTTGCGCGCACGATATCATGGCGGGTGACAACGTGCGCGACTAATCACGCCTGTTCACGCCAAGGGTGGCTCCTCCCGTAGGCCTCGGCGTAGCCCTGAAAGCCTCGGCGACTTGTCTCGGCGTAGCTTCAGCGAAGACGGAAGCTTTAGCGGAGACGGGTTGGCGAAGACGGGTCCGAGCGTTTTTTATGGGATGGCAACGATTGCAAATCATCAATTCGCTTGACTTTTGCGTCCAAAACGCTTATTTTGACGCGCCCACTCGCGGGCGCACACATTATTTTAACCTTTAGCCTCACCATTATGAAAAAGACATTGTTCCTGACCCACATCCTTGCGGCCTTCATCGCGTGCTCCGGCATCTTGCATGCCCAGGAGGAAAACGGCCCCAGAGAGATGAAGGGCAACCAAACCTATAACATGATTGCGGACGAGAAGTTCGCCTTGTACGTGACAGGCCAGAACAACTGGCTCAGGATGGATAACCAGCACAGGACGCACGTCACCTTCACCTACCAGAACCCCACCTCGATTGTCAACGGCGAGCTCTCGCTGGAAAAAGTGAAGATAGGCCCCGACATGGGGAATGAAAAGTGGGAAATGGGGGCCAATTCGCGCCTGAACCTGGGCGGCACGGATGCCGCGCTGGTCTGGTTCAAAGTCACGGGACCGTCCGCGGAGATTAACAACGGCGTGCTCAACCTGTGGGAGGGGCAATCGTACACGCTGGGCGGGAACCTGGGCGGCACCGCCGGCATCGTCTTGAAAGACAACAGCCGCCTGGACCTTGACGGCAAAACCCTGACCAACCCCGTGACCATCGACAGCTCCGCCACCATCGGCAACGGCTCGTACAACGGCGCCCTGGTGGTGAAGGGCGACAAGACGCTCACCCTGTGCGGCAACCTGGGCGGCACGGGCAACCTTACCCTGAACGACAACGCCCGGCTGGACCTGGGCACCCACTCGCTTGACAAGGCCCTCACCCTGGACGGCTCCGCCATCATCGGCAACGGCGCGTACAACGGCACCCTGGCGGTGCAAGGCGGCAAGACGCTCATCCTGAGCGCAGACCTGGGCGGCACGGGCAACATCACCCTGGGCGACAACGCCAAGCTGAACCTGAACGGCTATTCCATCTCCAAGGCCATCGATTGGAACGTGAACTCCGGCATAGAGGGCGAGGGCGTCATTCGGGGCAACCTGATCCTGAGGGACAACACCTCCTACACTTGGAACTACACGGCTGTGCAGATCGTCGGCAACGTCGTCCTGGGGGCGGGCTCCATGTTCGAGCTGAAGGGCCAATCCATCGGCTCCGCCACCCTGACCGCTAGCAATTCCGTCATCTCGAACGCCAACATCGTCGGCACCTTCGCCCTGGGGGACGGCGTGTCCTACACCTGGAGCAGCGATGCCCTCTACATCTG
Source organism: Akkermansia sp. (assembly GCA_030531305.1). Classification (GTDB taxonomy): domain Bacteria; phylum Verrucomicrobiota; class Verrucomicrobiia; order Verrucomicrobiales; family Akkermansiaceae; genus Akkermansia. Next base: position 71,566 of record JAUNNT010000002.1, on the reverse strand, counting down.
CGGAGACGTCTCCCTGGGCGACAAGGCCGCGCTGAACCTGGGCGGTCATGTCCTCGATAACGCCGTGAGCATGAAAGGCACCGCCACCATCGGCAGCGGCACGCTCAACGGCACCCTCTCCATGGGGGGCGGTAAAACGCTCAACCTGGGCGGCAACCTCTCCGGCTCCGGCACCATTGCCATGGCCGCGAACGATGTGCTCAACCTGGGCGGCTTCGAACTCGGCACCGCCGTGGCCGTGAACGGCCCCGCAACCATCGGCAACGGCTGGTTCCACGGCGCGCTCTCCGTCGCCGCGAACCAGACGCTCTCCCTGAACGCCGACGTGAAAGGCACGGGCAGCGTCACCCTGGGTAATGATGCCAAGCTGGACCTGGGCGGCAAAACCCTGGGTTGTGCCGTTAGCCTGGAAGGCTCCGCCACCATAGGCGGCGGCACGCTCAACGGCTCCCTCACTGTGGAGGGAGGCGAGACGCTCACGCTGGGCAGCTCCCTGAGCGGCGAGGGTGCCATCACCCTGGAGAACGAGGCCGAGCTGGACCTGGACAGATCCGTCCTTGAAAAGGCCGTGGTCCTGGAAGGCTCCGCCACCATAGGCGACGGCACATACGACGGCACCCTGACCGTGCACGGCGGCGCTACGCTCACCCTGAGCGACAACCTGGGCGGAAACGGCGGAGTCACCATGGAGGAAGGTTCCCGGCTGCAACTGAACGATGACGGTTCGGGCAACACCCTCTCCAAGGATGTCTCGGCAACCGGGAATGTCCACATAGGCGGCGGCTCCATCGATGGCACGGTCCACGTGGATGCGGGCAAGACGCTCACCCTGTGCGGCGAGCTGGGCGGAAAGGATGATGTCGTCCTGGGCGAGGGCTCCGTGCTGAACCTGGCGGGCCATAAGCTGAACAAGGCCGTGACCCTGGCAGGAACTACCGCAACCGTCAGCGGCGGCGAGATGAACGCCGCGTTGAACGTGGGCGCGAACAAGACGTTCTCACTGGGCGGCGACCTGCGCGGCGGTGATGTCGTAGCCCTGGGCGAAAGCTCCGTGCTGAACCTGAACGGCCATACCCTCGGCAAGGGAATCCGCCTGGATGGAAGCGCCTCTATGAGCGGCGGCATCCACAACGGCGATGTGGAGGTGAGATTCGACAAGACGCTCACCCTGTGCGGCGACCTCTCCGGCACGGGCACCGTCATCCTGCAGGGCGGAACCGCCTTGAACCTGGCCGATAACATCCTCAACAAAAACGTCACCCTGGATGGCTCCGCCACCATCGGCGGCGGCACCATCAACGGCGCGGTGAACGTGCGGAGCACCCGCACGATCACCCTGGGCGGCGACCTGGACGGCGCGAACGTCCTCACCCTGCAAGAATACTCCAAGATGTTGCTGGGCGGCCATGTCCTCACCAAGTCGGTATGCTCGGTCGGGGAGGTCACCATGAGCAACGGCACGCTCGACGCCGCCGTGGAAATCCTCGGCACCGATGTCGACCGGAGGAACTGCAGACTCCTGCTGGATGGAGTCACCATCGGCAGCCATGCCACATTCACCATGTGGAACAATGCCGTCCTGGACCTGGGCGGAAAGGAAGTCCGGCTGAACCGGTTCACTCTCAAGGGAGCATCCTCTGTGGTGGGCGGCGGCGGCAAGCTGCTGGTGGAGAGCGGGGATGTGGTCAGGCTCGGCTCGACCCTCTACGCCCAATCCGTTGATCTCGAGGTGCGCGGCGGCACGCTGGACTTTGCCGGCAAAGCCCTTGCCGCCAAGTCAGCGCGCATGACCGGGGATGCCACCATGGGCAACGGCGCGCTCGATAACGGCCTCTACGTGGAGGGCGGCAAAAAGCTCACCCTCTGCGGCGACTTCAACGGCATCGCCGAGGTCACCCTGGGAAATGCCGCCACGCTGGATATGGGCGGCTACAGGGTCAACAAGGCCGTGGTCCTGCAAGGCGCCGCCACCCTTTCCAACGGTACCGTCGGCGGCACCCTGCGCCTCAACGACCGCGTGGCCTTCACTTGGTCCGGCGATGACCTCGAACTCGCCGGGGGCGCCGCATTGGGGGCGGGCTCCCGGCTTAACCTGGGCACCCATGCCATCAACAACGTCACGGTGTCCGGCATCGGAGCCACCATCAGCAACGGCACTGTCAGGGGCACACTCTCCCTGCAGGAAGATGCCGCCTTCGCATGGAACGACGACAAATTGAAAATCGAGGGTGGCATCACAATGGGTCTGGACTCCATTTTGGACCTGGGCGGCCATACCGTAGGCGATGTGACATTGAACGACGACGCCGACATTTTCAACGGCACCATCAGCGGCTCGCTCACCCTGAAAGAGGATGCCTCCTTCACCTGGTTCGACGAGGACCTGGAGCTCCTCGGGCGCGTCGATGTGGGGAAGGACGCCGAGTTTGACCTGTGCGGCAGAACCATCAACGCGGATGTTGCCGTCGGCATCAGGTCAGAGATATCGGGGGGCGGTACCATTGCCGGCAACCTCATTCTGTCGGGGTCCACCACTTTCACCTGGGCCGACAAGGAGCTTCATCTCGGCGGGAACGTCATCCTTATGCGTTGGGCCCAGTTCGACATGGGCGGCCAAACCCTCAAGGGAGATGTCGTCATCACCGCCGCCGATGAACCCGGCAAGATATACGGTGCCGGCACCATCGGCGGCAATCTGGTCCTGGGGGACGGCATCTTCTTCTCCTGGTCCAACAAAGACCTGAACATCGGCGGCGTCGTCGCGGGCTCCGGCTCCGACATGGACCTGAACGGCAGAACCATCGGCAATGCCACCCTCACCGCCAACAATTCCCTCGTCCGCAACGGCACCGTCAGCGGCTGCTTCTCCCTGGGGGACGGCGTCTCCTACACCTGGGGCAGCCTCAATGGCCTGAACATCACCGGAACCGTCGCCCTGCGCAGCGGCGCCGCGCTGAACCTGAACGGCCAAACCCTGCAGAACACCGTGAGACTGGAAGGCAGCGCCGCCTCCCTCGCCAACGGCACCCTCAACGGTAACCTCATCCTGGCGGAAGGCGTCTCCTTCACCTGGTCCGCCAACGACCTCAAAATCCAGGGCGGCGTCGTCTTGAAAGACAGGGCCGAGCTGAACCTGGCCGGCCACGCGCTTGACAGGCCCGCCATCCTGGAAGGCTCTGCCATCATCGGCGGCGGCGCAATCAACACCAACCTCTCCGTCGGCTCCGGCAAGACCCTCGCCCTGAGCGCCAACCTGCAGGGCACTGCCGATATCGCCATCGATGACGGTGCCCTGGAGCTCGGCAACTACACCTGGTCCAAGTCCGGCTCAAGCATGGAGGGCACGCGCGAGCTCTACACCATGCAGGGTATCGCAGAGCCGGGTACCGGCGATGTCAAGGGCTCCATTGGCGGCCATGCCAAGGCAGACTCCTCCGGTCTGGCCGGCGCCGGACAGGCCAACCGCGCGCAGGTGCAGGGCGTGCTCCTCTCCACACACGCCAATTTCACCCTGAGCCACGCGGATGTCGGTGCCTCCGTCATCGACATCGGCAAGGGCACCACCATGTATCTGGACGATGTGAACATCGGGCCGGACTCCCGCATCACGGATGATTCCGCCGTCCTCAACATGAAGGACACCCGCGCCTGGCTGGAACAGGATGTCAACACCTCCGCCATCGGCACCGAAACCTTGGGCACCGAAACCCCGCTCCTGATGTGCGGCAACAACTCCAAAGCCATCACCCTCTCCGCAGGCAGCACCGGCGTCAACCTCTCCTGCGATATGTTCAACTACGTCACCCTCGACGGTACCAACCTCTGGCTGGACATGACCGACATCGCACAGAAGGGCACCTTCAAGGACAGCATCTACTTCACCCTGAAGTTCGATAGCAAGGACCCCTCCCAGGAGGGCGCCAAGGCCATGGTGAACACAGGCAACCTCTCGGTTACCGTCAAGCTGGACGGTGCCAGCTACACCACCGAGGCGTACTACAATCCCAACGAGCTGGTGGGGGGATTGGCTCCCCGCCTCTTCTTCGTCCTGCCCGCAGGCCCCGAACCCGCTCCCGTGCCGGTTGTGCGGGAAGTGAATTCCTCCGAGCAAATAACGGACCCCATCACCGGGGTCGACATCATTGCGAAGGTGGGCGAGGGCACCGCCAGCATCATCAGCAGTGCGCTGATGGAGTACTCCGGTTCCGTGGAAGTGCGGGAAGGCGCACTGAACATCATGAATGTTGACGAGGAGACCAAGCTGAACGTGGCGAATGTCACCATTGCCGCCGACGCCACCCTGGGCGTGTACCAGGGCGAAACGGAAACGGAAGCCAACGAGGGCACGCTGACCATTCAGGAGGACAAGGCCCTCACCGCCGGGGAGGGTGCCACGCTGAACGCCAACCTGGTGATGCTGGCAGGCTCCAAACTGGATGTGAGCGCCGCCCAAGGTGGCAACGGTCTCATCATGGGTTCCGAAGTGACGCTCGAGAGCGGCGCGCTGCTGTCCAACGCATCGTTTGATGACTTCAACAAGTTCTTGTTCGACTACCTCACCGGCGAGGGTGCCCCCGAGTACTACTACCTGTTCGACAGCGTGGAGGAGCTCTACATCCAGCAGGGCGATGAGGTCAAACCGTTCAAGGAGCTGGATTTCGTGAATGCGCGCAACATGGACATGGATGCCAGCCGCGTCTTCACCAATCTCGACGAGAACACCTACGCGCTGGTGTACAACTGGGATCCCATCCACGAGAACGTGGTGGCCCTGCGCATGATGCCCGAACCCACAACGGGGGTTCTTTCTCTGCTGGCGTTGGGCCTGCTTGCGGGCCGCCGCAGGAAGCACTGATTTACTAGGTACTATGTACTATGTACTATTTGAAATTTAGGCGCGGCGAATGCCGCGCCGGCGGGTTGGATACATGCCAACCGATGCATATTATCCACCTGTTAGTTCCAAAATTTGTCATTGAACTTGACAAACGGGGAAACGCGGGTAAAATGCCCGGCGATTTATGAAGCATGCTTCCCATCCTAACAAGGAAACGCGCAGCCATGCGGGGTTCCAGATGAAAATGATCGTGGACCGCGCGGAGGCGCTGTATGCGGAGATGGAGGGGGCGCCGGACATCACGCCTGCGCAGTGCCGCGTGCTTCTGTACCTGGAGAGCCGCCGCGGGGATGCGGAGGCGGTGTCGCAGCGCGACATCGAGCACCACCTGAACGTGAGCCACACCACGGTGAAGGGGCTGCTGAGGCGGCTGGAGGAAAAGGGGCTGGTGCGCACGGCGTTCGACAGCGAGGACGGGCGCGTGAAACACGCGTACCTGACGCCGTACTACCACAAGAGGCACGAGCAGGCGAGCGGGGCCATCGAGCGCCTGGAGGCGCGCATGCTGGCGGGCTTCACCGCCGCTGAGAAAAGGCAGCTGAACGATTTTCTGGGCCGCATGGCCGACAACATTCTACAAAACAATTGAACAAGATGGACACCAAGACGATATTGACGATAGCCGTGGGCGGTGCCGCGCTTCTGTGCGGCACCGGATGCGACAAGGAAGACGCACAGCAGGCGGCGCAGGCCATGCCGCCCGTGAAGGTGGGCGTGATGAACATGGTGCAGCAGGATGTGACGCTGTACCAGACGTGGTTCGGGCACCTGCGCGGCGTGGAGGAGGCGAATATCCGCCCGGAGGTTTCAGGGCGCCTGCTCAAGCAGGTGTACAAGGACGGCAGCTGGTGCCAGGAGGGCGATGTGCTCTTCCAAATCGACCCCGCGAGCTACAAGGCCGCGGTGGACATGGCGGAGGCCAACCTGGAGGCCGCCAAGGCGAGCGTGCTGCGCGCGCAGGCCACCTTCGAGCAGGCGGAGCAGGACGTGAAGCGCTACTCCGGCCTGGTGAAGTCCGGCACGGTTTCCGAGAAAAACTACACGGACGCCCTGCAGGTGCGCAAGGAGGCCAAGGCCGCGCTCACCGCAGCAGAGGCCCAGGTGAGCCAGGCTCAGGCCAATTTGGAGAACGCACAAATCAACCTGGACCGCTGCACCATCCGCGCACCGTTCACGGGGCTGGCATCCAAGTCCACCGCGAGCGTGGGCGAGCTGCTGAGCGCGAGCGGGCAGCCGCTGACCACCATGTCGTCCATCGACCCTATCCGCGTGGACTTCGCGGTGCCCACCAAGCAGCTGGTGCCCAAGCTTGCGAACAAGGAGGCCGACTCCGCGGAGCAGGGGCCCGCCATCACGGATTTCCAACTTGTGCTGGATGAGGACACCGTGTTCACCCACCCCGGCAAGGTGGTGGCCGTGGACAGCGAGGTGAGCCGCAGCACCGGAACCATCTACTTCATCGGCCATGTGCCCAACCCCGCGCACACCCTGCGCAGCGGCGCTGCCGTGCGCGTGCGCGCCGTCACCGGCGTGGAGAAGGACGCCTTCCTGGTGCCCGCCCGCGCCCTGATTGCCTCCATGAGCCACCGCTACATCTACATTGTGGCGCCGGACAAGACGCCCGCGGGCATTGATGTGCACCTGGGCGACAGCGTGACGCTGGAGATGCCGGACGGCAAGGGCGGCCAGGCGCCGATGCTGATGAAGGTGGTGTACGCCACCAGCGGCACCATGGCGGAACGGCTCAAGGAAATCGGCTACGAGAACCCGGCGGATGCACCCGTGGTGGTGGAAGGCACGCAGATGGCGGAACGCTACGCCAAGGCCAACCGCACCATGAAGGAGCACGGCTTGAAGGAGGGCTTCGGCACGCTCGCGCCCGCCCCCTTCGAGTACACCGTGCCCGTCTCCACCACCCCGTCCGTCACCGCGCAGGGCAGCCAGCACTAACCCAGCCGCACCATGAGCGCCTATTTCATCAAGCACCCCGTCATTGCCACGGTGATAGCCGTGGTGACCACCCTGCTGGGCCTGGTGTGCCTGCAGAACCTGCCGATTGCGCAGTACCCGGAAATCACGCCCACCATCGTGCAGCTGCAGGGCATCTTCCCCGGCGCGGACGCACAGTCCGTGGCCGATTCCGTGGGCACCCCGCTGGAGCGCGAGGTCTCCGGCGTGCAGAACATGAACTACATGACCTCCGTTTCCTCCAACAACGGAGTCTACAACCTGGTGGTGGTGTTCGACCCGAAATCCGACCCCGACCTGGACCAGGTGTTCACCAACATGCGCTACGGGCAGGCGTCCTCCCGCATACCGACGGAGGTGCTGAACTCCGGCGTGACCATCCGCCAGATGCCGGGCCTGCCGCTGGTGATGTACGCGCTCACGTCTCCCGACAATTCGTGGGACCCGGTGCACTTCTCCAACTACGCGCAGATCAAGATGGTTGACGAGCTGAAGCGCGTGCCGGGCGTGGGCGAGGTCAACGTCTACGGCGCGGGCCGGTACGCCATCCGCGTCTGGCTCGACACCGTCGCCATGACCCACCTCAACATCTCCGCCGCCGAAGTCCGCCAGGCCATCCAGCAGCAGAACATGACCAACCCTGGCGGCAAGATAGGCGCGGACCCCGTGCCCGGCGGCCAGGAGAAAACCTACACCGTCCGCACGCAGGGGCGCCTCAGCTCGCCGGAGCAGTTCGGCGACATCATCGTGCGCCAGGAGGAGGACCAGATTGTCTACCTCAAGGACATCGCGCAGATTGAGCTGGGCTCGGAGAACTACTCCGTGACGGGCCGCGTGAACGGCCGTGCCTCCGCCAGCGTGGTGGTATTCCAGGCTCCCGGCTCCAACGCCATCGAGACCGTGGACCGCCTGAAGGAAGTCTTCGAGAAGCAGGCCGCCGCCATGCCGCCCGGTCTGGAGGGCGAGCTGGTGCTGGACACCACCACCGCCGTGCGCGCGTCGATCAAGGAAATCCGCGCCACGCTGATAGAGGCCGTGGTGCTGGTGGCACTGGTGGTGTTCGTGTTCCTGCAGAGCTGGCGCGCCACGCTGATTCCGCTGATTGCGGTTCCGGTGTCGCTGCTGTCCACGTTTGCGGTGTTCCCGATTTTGGGCTTCACGCTCAACACCATCTCCCTGCTGGGCATGGTGCTGGCCATCGGCCTGGTGGTGGACGACGCCATCGTGGTGGTGGAGGCCGTGCAGCACCACATCGACAAGGGGCTGAACCCGCGCATGGCCGCGTTTGCCGCCATGCAGGAGGTGAGCGGCCCCGTGGTGGCCATCGCCCTGGTGCTGGCGGCGGTGTTCCTGCCGTCGCTCCTGCTGGAGGGCATCACAGGCACGCTGTTCAAGCAGTTTGCCATCACCATCGCCATCTCCATGCTGATTTCCGCGTTCAACGCGCTCACGCTCTCGCCGGCCCTGTGCACCATCCTGCTGCGACCGAGCGCCATCGACCGCGCCAGCGGCCACAGCCGCCTGAAACGCATCTACATGCGCCTGCACGACGCCACGCTCGGCCTCGCCTTCCGCATCTTCAACAAGGGCTACAACGGCGTGGCCAACACCTACACGATGGTATGCGGCAAGCTCTCCCGCTCGCTGGTGATTTCCATCCCGCTGCTGGTGCTGTTCTGGGCGAGCATCCACCCGCTCTCCAACAAGGTGCCCGGTGCCTTCCTGCCGGACGAGGACCAGGGCTTCCTGCTCGCCGCGCTCATCATGCGGCCCGACAACTCCCTGCAGGTGTCCTACGACCAGGCCATCAAGCTGGAGAACGCCATCTGGGGCTGCGACTACGCCAAGGAACCCGAAAAGGCCGACCCCGCCCTCAAGCACGTCACCAGTGTGGTGGGCATCAACATCCTCAACTTCGTGCAGACCCCCGGCGCCGCCGTGGCTTTCGTGGAGCTCAAGGACTGGAAGGACCGCCCCGGCGTGACGCTGGAGGAAGTCAAGAAGCGCATCGAGGCGCGCGTGTACATGGCGGGGCTGGACGGCCTGCCCATGGTGATGCAGCCGCCGGCCATCCCCGGTGTGGGCGTGTGCAACGGCGTGTCCATGGTGCTGCTGGATTTGGAAGGGCAGGGCGTGCCGTACCTGCATGAGAACGTGGAGAAGTTCAAGGCGGCGGCGGAACGCCTGCCGGAGGTGGCCCAGTGCATGCACATGATGATGCCGGACACCCCGCAGAAGTTCCTCTCGCTCGACAAGGAGAAGTGCCTTTCCCACAAGGTGGACATCAGCGCCGCCAACGCCATCCTCTCCACCTACAACGGCTCCTTGTTCGTCAACTTCTTCAACAACTTCGGCCAGCAGTGGGCCGTCTACCTCCAGGCACGCGGCACCGACCGCACCGACATCGACAAGATGGAGGGCTACTTCATCACCAACCGCGAGGGCGACCGCGTGCCGCTCGCCGCCATCGTCAACGTGCAGGACGTGGCCGACACCGAGTTCGTGATGCACCACAACATCTACAACGGCGCCAAGCTCACCGTCATGCCCAAGCCCGGGTACTCCACCCAGCAGCTCATGGTGGCCCTGGAGAAGCTTTACGCCACCGAGATGGACACCACTCGAATCGGCATGGACTACGAGGACATGAGCTTCCAGGAGAACAAGGTGCGCCACTCCGCCAGCATGCTGGAAATCTTCGCCATGTCCGGCGTGTTCGCGTTCCTCATTCTGGTGGCGCTGTACGAGAAGTGGACGCTGCCGCTCTCCGTGTTCATGACGGTGCCGATAGCGGTTGCCGGCGCGTACGCGGGCCTGTGGGTGATGGGGCTGGAGCTCAACCTGTACGCGCAGGTGGGCCTGGTGATGCTGGTGGGCCTGGCCGCCAAGAACGCCATCCTCATCGTGGAGTTCGCCAACCTGGAAATCCAGCGCGGCAAGGGGCTCATGGAAGCCACGCTCGCGGCCGCGCGCCTGCGCTTCCGCCCGATTGTCATGACCTCCCTCGCCTTCATCCTGGGCTGCCTGCCGCTGATGTTCTCCACGGGCTCCGGTGCCATGGCGCGCTGCTCCATCGGCACCGTGGTGGTGATGGGCATGGCCGTGGCCACCGTGGTCGGCGTCTTCCTCATCCCCTGCTCATACGTCTTCATCATGCGCCTCTTCCGCATCACCTTCAAGTTGAACGACCTCTCGGTGGACCCCGACGAGGAGGGCGCGCGCCGCTACCTGGCCGCCGATGCACAGCGAGCGCCGCAAGACGGAATTTGACCTTTATTTCTTATCGTTTTTTAACTATAATCCCACCCGTAAACGCACGATACAATGAAACAGACTGCGATACTCACCTTGACCGGAACCGTGATTCTGCTGAGCGCATGCGCCATCGGCCCGCGCTGGCAGGAGCCCAACATGCCCGTGCCCGCTGAATTCAGGGGCGCCTCCATTTCCGAGAGCACCATGGCCGACCTGCCCTGGCAGGTTGTGCTGTCCGACCCGGACCTGCAGAGCCTGCTGCGCGACGTGTTCAACCACAACCGCAACCTGGAGGCCATGCAGCACAACGTGAACGCCGCCCGCCACTATGTGACGGTGCAGGCCGCGCCGCTCTTCCCGTGGCTGGGCTACGGCGCGGGCGCCAGCAAGGGCATGAACAACTCCGGCGGCTCCGCGGTGGTGCACACCTCCAGCACCACCACCGCACCCGGCAGCGCCAGCCTCAGCGCCTCCTGGGAGCTGGACATCTGGGGCAACACCCGCAAGCGCGTGGAAAGCGCCAAGGCCCAGGCGGAGGCCGCCGAGGAGGACTTCAACAACATGCGCATCTCGCTCATGAAGTCCGTGGCCTGCGGATACCTGCAGCTCATCATGCTGGACGAACAGCTGGTCATCGCCAAGAACGCCATGCAGTCCTATTCCGAGTCGCTGGACCTCTTCAACAACCGCCTCAAGGGCGGCATCGGCACCTCCCAGCAGACCGCCGCCGCCCAGGCGTCGCTCTCCTCCGCTGCGGCCCAGGTGCCGCAGCTGGAAAGCCAGATTGCCGCCTTGGAGAACACGCTCTCCACGCTCGCCGGGCGCATGCCGGGGCCCATCCCCCGCAGCAGGACGCTTGACGACTACGTGAACGCGAGCGACGTGGCGCCGGGCATTCCCGCCCACGTGCTGGCGCGCCGCCCGGACATCCGCTCCAAGGAGCTGGCCATGCGCGCCGCCAACGCGGACATCGGCGTGGCCATCACCAACTTCTTCCCGCAAATCAGCCTCACCGGAGCCATGGGCTATGCCAGCGCCGACCTGCGCACGGCGGTGAGCGGTCACCGCACCGGTTGGGGCGTGCAGGCCAACGTGACCGGCCCGCTCTTCCGCGGCGGCCAGCTCATCGGCGACTACAAGATCAAGAAGGAGGCCTTTATGGCGGCCAAGGCGGACTACGAGCAGACCGTGCTCAACGCCATGTCGGAAATCTCCTCCACCCTCACGGAGCGCCGCAAGTTCAAGGATGCGCTGGCCAACCAGGAGAAGGCCGTGGAAGCCTATCAGGAGTACGTGCGCCTGGCCAAGGAACTCTACACCCAGGGCCTCTCCAACTACTACGAGGTGCTCACCGCCCAGCAGGGGCTCTTCCCCGCACAGGCGCAGCTCGCCACCATGCGTTACCAGTACGCCGCCTGTATCCCCACCCTCTACACCCAGTTGGGCGGCGGCTGGCGCGACCGGCAGAACGACCACCTGGACGCCTACGGCCAGTCCACTATCCCGCAACCGCAGGAGTAACCGGAACACCACATTTCCCCATGCAGAACCGCCCGGCGCACAACGCCCGGCGGTTCTTTCTTGGACTCTCCGCCGGATTTTCCTGCAAAAGACAGGAACGCCCAGCAGCACTGGGGCAAACGAAGTCCCCTCTATGGCGCCGGGCGTTCCTAAGGTGAAAAATACCACCACCGCATCGCAGCGTCAACGTCAAATATAAAACCGGCGAGGGCATCCCGCGGATAACTTGCGTCCCATACGGCTTCTAGCCCTCACCGATTTCAACCACATTAGAGCAAATTCCCTCCACCGTGTCAACACCAAACAATCGGGCAAGCCCTGCACGCACGGCGTAGGAGCACATGTGCCAGACGCGACCGCCCCGCAAATATAGAAATTGATTTCCGGTGCGCGGGCTGCTATCATGCCAACTAGACATGATCGTGTACGTTGACAACAAGGAAGTGGAGGTATTCACGGGAGCGAATGCCGGGGATGCCGCGCGGGCGGCGGGCGTGAATCACGCCGCCGGGCTGTACGACGCCTACGGCAACGAGATAGCCAAGGACAGCCCGATGAAGCCCGGACGCAAAATCTACACCGCCAAACCCAAGGGCTGACATGAAACCGCTCCGCCGCTTGATTCTCGCCCTTGTCGCCGTCTTACCCTGCCTGGCCCACCCCGCCGCGGCAGAGGAGATCACCGTGCTCGGCATCAACGACATGCACGCCGCGCTGGACAACATGCCCCGGCTGGCCACGCTCGTGAAGCGGGAGCGCGCGCGGGACCCGCAAGCCCTGCTGCTGGCTGCGGGCGACAACCGCACCGGCAATCCGTACAGCGATATGGCGAAGCGCACCGGCTGGCCCGTGGTGGCGCTCATGAACTACATGGGATTCAACCTGAGCTCGCTGGGCAACCATTCCTTCGACAACGGCATGGATCCGCTGCGCGACCTCATCGACAGCGCGGAGTTCCGCGTGGTGTGCGCCAACGCATATGCGTCGGACAAAGACCGCATCCTCATCCTGCCGTACCGCATCTTCGAGCGCAAGGGCGTGCGCATCGGCGTGCTGGGGCTGCTGCAAATCGGCGCCAACGGCATGCCGGACACGCTGCCGGAAAAGATGAAGGGCTTTACCTTCCGCGATCCCTTTGCAGTGGCGCAGGAGTACAAGTGGCTGCGTGAGCGGTGCGACGTGCTCATCCTGCTCACGCACCTGGGATTCGAGGACGACGTGGAGCTGGCCCGGCAGTGCCCGTGGGCGGATGCCATTGTGGGCGGCCACTCCCATACCAAGGTGGACGGCGCACACACGGAGGGTGGCGTGATGGTGACTCAGACCGGGCGCGATGCCACCCATCTCACCCGCATCACCTTCGATGTGCAGGACGGCAGGGTGGTCTCCAAGCACGCCGAGCTGCTGCCCACCGCCACCTGCGAGCCCGATGCCGGAGCCTCCGAGCTGGTGAAGCAATTCAAGAACGACCCCGTCCTCAACGAGCAGATAGCGGAATGCGCGCGCGAGCTCACCGCGCGCGAAGAACTGGCCTGCCTGTACACCGATGCCGTGCGCGAGTCCACCGGCGCGGACATCGCCATCGTCAACATCGGCGGCATCCGCCTGTCCACCTTCCCCGCCGGGCCCATCCGCCTAGGCGACGTTTTTCATCTGGATCCCTTCGGCAACGACACCGTGCTCTACACCCTCACCGGGGAGGAGCTGCGCGCCCTCATCACCGCCATCCCGCTCATTGACCACCACGGCGCGCCATCCGTCTCCGGCATGTCCTACCGCGCCACCCTGCACAAGGGCAATGTCCTGGATATCTCGGAAATGCTGCAGGCGGACGGCAAGCCCATCGACCCCGCCAAGCGCTACACCGTGGCAGTGCCCTCGTTCGTGGCTGCGTCCGCCCGTTTCCCGCATGCGGACCCCGGGCGCGCGCTGAACCTGCTGGGGCGGGACTGCTTCATCCGCTTCCTGCGGGAGCGCAAGAGCGTGGACTATGCCGGAACGCACCGCGCCCACGTCACGCAGGACTGATCTGAGGCCGCCCAGTATTTGGGGAAAGGCGTGGTCGCTTCGGGCGCGTCAATCGTCCTCCTCGTCCGGGATATCTGCGGCGTGGGCGGGGGCGGCCATGTCGGGCTGCGGGAGCTGCAAATCAATGAGCCAGGGCTGGTATTCCGGCGGGATGGGGGCGGTGACGGCGATGCGCGCGCCGCTCTGCGGGTGGTTGAAGGCGAGCTGCCAGGCGTGGAGCATGAGCCGGCCGGGCTTGGCTTTCTGGCGCTGCGGGTGGGCATAGATGCAATCCCCCACCAACGGATGGCCCAGGTGCAGCATGTGCACGCGGATCTGGTGCGTGCGCCCCGTGTGGAGCGTGCACATCACCAGGGTGGAATCCGTGGACGCATCATAGCGCAGCACGCGCCAATCCGTGATGGCGGGCTTGCCGCTGCCGGGGTTCACCACGCACATTTTCATGCGGTTGACGGGGTGGCGGCCGATGTTGGTGAAGACGGTGCCCTCGTCTTCTTTCGGCCTGCCCTGCACGATGGCGAGGTAGACCTTGGAGGTGATGCGGCGCGCAAACTGCGTAGTGAGCGAAAGATGCGCGGCATCGTTCTTGGCCACCACAATGCAGCCGCTCGTGTCCTTGTCCAGCCGGTGCACGATGCCCGGCCTCTCCACGCCGCCGATGCCCGACAAATCACCGCAATGGAACAGCACGGCGTTCACCAGCGTGCCGTCCGGGTTGCCCGCGGCGGGGTGCACCACCATGCCGCTCTCCTTGTCGATGACGATGACGTCTGCGTCCTCGTACAGCACGGAGATGGGGATATCCTGCGGCTGGGCCTCCGCGGCCACGGGCTCCGGGATGGTGACCTCGATGCGCATGCCGCGCTCCACGGGGGTCTTGGGCTTGGCGGCGGCGCCGTTCACCAGGATGTCCCCGCTCTTCAGCAGGGCCTGGATGCGCGCGCGCGACAGCTTCGGCAACTTCCCGACCAGGTACTGGTCGAGCCGCGCGCCGCTGCTGTCGTCCACCACAATGACCATGCGCTACATGCCCGTTGGGTTGTCGATAAACACGGTGGGAAGCCCGAAACGCTCCTGCAGCAGGGCTCCGAGCGACTTCACGCCGAAGGTCTCCGTGGCGTAGTGGCCCGCGAAGAGCATGTTGATGCCCATGTCCCGCGCGGCGTTGGAGACCCAGTGGTTCTCCTCGCCCGTGAGGTAGGTGGTGTAGCCCTTTTCCTGCACCTGGTAGATTTCCTCCCCGGCGCCGCCGCTGCACACCACGATGCGCCCGGCGGGGGCGGCGGGGTTGTGGACGATGCCGGTGACCTCCGTGCCTGTGAGCGCGGCGTAGGCGTCGCGCAGCTCGCCCACCGTGCCGTGGTAGCTGCCCGCCAGTCCGATGGTGGTGCCGTGGTAGTCGATTTCCGGCGTGATGTCCGTGAGCCCCAGCCCGTGCGCGATTCCGGCGTTGTTGCCGAGCTCCGGGTGCAAATCCAGCGGCAGGTGCGCGGCGTAGATGGCCAGGTTCGCCTTGAACGCGGCCTCCACCTTGGCTTTCCACCAGCCCGTGAGCGGCCGCAGCCCGCTCCAGAAGATGCCGTGGTGCAGGATGAGCAAATCCGCGCCCGCGGCAATGGCGTCGTCGATGGTGCGCTGGGAGCCGTCCACGGCGAGCGCCACCTTGGTGACGCAGCCGTTGTTCTCCACCTGCAGGCCGTTGAGGGCCACGGGCGCATCATGGATTTCCGCAATGCGCAGGGTGGTGTCCAGAAGGGATACGATATCGTTGAGCGGTGTCATGGTTGGTGAGGGGGTTGTGAGTTGCGCTGGATTTCCAGGTTGAGGCGGCGGTTGAACTCGCCCGCCATGTCGTAGCCGCTGCCGCGCAGGTAGCGCCCCAGCGCCGCCACCTCCACCAGGCGGGACATATCGCGGCCCGGCGCCACCGGCAGGTTCAGGTGCTCCACCTCCAGCCCCAGGATGGTGGTGGTCTGGTGGTCCAGGCCCAGGCGCTCCAGCTCGGTCTGCTGGCCGTTGAAGAGGTTGATGACGAGGTCTACGCGCTTGTCGTTCCTAAAGGCTTTCAAGCCGAAAAGGTTGGTGACGTTGATGATGCCGAGCCCGCGGATTTCAATGTACCCGCGGCTGAGCTTGGGGGAGGTTGCCATGAGCTCGCCGCTGCTGTTGCGCACGCGCACCATGTCGTCCGCCACCAGGGAGGAGCCGCGTTCCACCAGACCGAGCGTGATCTCGCTCTTGCCGATGCCGCTCTCGCCCGTCAGCAGCACGCCCACGCCCCGTACGTCCACCATGCAGCCGTGCACGGTCACGCTGTCGGCAAACTCGTTCTCCAGGATGATGGTGGCGCGGTTCACCAGCGTGGTGGTGCGCAGGTTGGAGCTGAACACCGACACGCGGTACTCGTCCGCCATGCTCAGCAAATCCGGCGGCACCTCGTTGCCCAGGGAGAAGACGATGCACGGGATGTCCTTCTTGAGCAGCAGCTCCAGGCGGGAGCGCCGCTCCTCGTCCCCCAGCTGCGCCATGTACGCCACCTCCGCCGCGCCGAACACCTGCACGCGCTCATGCGCAAAGTACCCGAAGTACCCCGCCAGCGCCAGCCCGGGGCGGTTCAGCGTGGGTTGCAGGATGGGGCGCGTCATCCCCAGCGGGCTGTTGAGCAGCTGCAGCTCCAGCGTGTTGCGGTACGTCTCGTAGAACCGCGCCACGCTGATGGATTCCACTTTCTTGACGATGGGTTCCTTCATCATGTCCAGCCTCCATTCTACACCACCCGCCGCGCGGGCGCAATATCATTGTTCATGCCGCAATGCTCCGTGACGCACCGCCGCTGAAAACCCTTTACAAAAAAGGGGGCAGCGTTACACTATGGTGTACGCCCCCCCCCTTTTGTCCAAGCCGGCTGACGAATGGTTCTCACTCCCACCAGGCAAAAAAGCACGGAGCCTCATGGTGATGCAACCGTGAGGCTCCGTGCTTAATAGGGCCGCAGGGATTTGAACCCTGGACCAAAGGATTATGAGTCCTCTGCTCTAACCGCTGAGCTACAGCCCCGCGCAGATAGTACGGCAAGGAGGCTGCCTTGGCAAGCCCAAACTTCCCGCATGTGTGTCAATTAACGGCGGGCGGCCTCCCGCAGCAGGCGCGCCGCCTCCCTGTAGTAGGCAATCATGGTGGCCTTCTGCCCCTTGGAGGCAATCTCCGGATGCGCCATTACGTTGGCAATGGCCTGTGTGCCGATGTTGCCCTGAATCATCAGCTCGTGGGCGGTCTTGTTGAGCATGCGCTCGTTGAGCGCGGCGGCGGGTTCCGGGTATTTGGCGTCAATGGCCTTGAATTCCTCCTGGTGGGCGTCCACCACGGCCTTGGCGGCCGCATCCGTGGCGTTTTCCAGCGCCTGCACCTCCTGCACCACGGCGCGCAGCATGGCGTGGCGCTCCGCCAGGTACGCGCGGTGCGCCTCCGGCAGCTTGTCGGTGGGAACGCCCAGGTTGGCGGCGGTGACCTCCGCGAGCATGCGCTTGATGTCACCCTCTGCGTCCAGCTCGTAGAGTTCCGCGGTCTTCTCCATGATGGCGGCGGTCACCAGCAGCACGTAGGATTTCACCTCCGGCTGCAGGTCTGCAGTTGCCGGAACCGCCGGCGCGGCGGGCGGAGTGGGCTCGGTGGGCTTGTCTTGGGCGCTGGTCGGCAGCATGGCCGCCGCAAGCAACAGAGGAAGTGCGGAACGCATGGTCATGGTTAGTTTGATTCGGGATTCGGGGTGTATTCGGATTCGTTCTGCGGGTAGTCCGGCAGGGGGGCTTTCCAGCGGCCCTGCACATCCGCGGGCATGGTGGAAAGGCAGGCCTGGACCTCCGCGGCAAAGGCGGCATCCGCCTTCGCGCGGCTCTGCACGCTCCACTTGGCGGCCATGGACACGACATCCAGCCCATCGGGGGCTTTTGCCGCGCGCGCCCGCTGCTCATCCGTCACCATCCAGAGCTTGCGGGGCTTTTCCGGCGCGGCGGTGCGGGTGCCGCAGCGGATGAACGAGCAGAGGATGTCGCGGCTGCGCGTGGCATCGTACGCGCCCCACGCCATATCCAGCGCCATGGCCTCCATGGGCTCGGAGGTCAGCTCCTCCAGCCTGGTGAAATCCGGCTTGGGAGAGTCGGGCTTGATGCGTGACCACGCCTCCAAGATGGGGTCGTGCTTCAACCAGGTTGCGGCGGCCTTGTTGCTCTCCGGGGTGTCCGCCAGCCAGCAGCAGGTGCAGATGTGCAGGCGGATGGTCGGTGAATCCCCGCCGCCCGCCTTCTCCAGCAGCTCGTTCAGGTGAGCGCTGTGCTGGCGTATCAGCTGGCTGCAGAACCCCATGCGGTACGTGCCGTTCTCATCGTCCAACGATGCGAGTCCCAGAATGCGCGCGGCGTTCTCCAGCGTGGGCTGGGCGGCGTAGGAATCCAGCAGCTGCTGGTCGCGTTCCGCCTCGGAAACCTCTGCGGGAGCCGCGGGGGCAGGGGCCTCCTGCGCGGCGGTGATGCCGCACAGGCACAGGGAGAGTGCAAGGATGGCGCCTTTCATCAGTTGGTGGGGGGCGGCGGTATCTTCTTGCCGTTCAGCATGATCGGGGCGTCCTTGCCCTCCTGGATGCGGATGCGGGCGTTGGTGATCTGCTCGATGTACATCTCCGGCTTCATGTTGGGATTGTAGCTCAGGTTGCAGATTTTCGTGCCGTTGGGCTCCACCAGCGCGCCCATCGGCATGCCCTTGTCGCACCCGTACTTGGGCAGCGGCGACGTGCTGCGGAACCCGATGAACAGCCCCTTGGCATTTTTGAGCTGGCGGGAGTTGATGATGTCCTTGTCCAGAAGCTGGCACACGCCGCACGTGGCGGGGTTGGAGTACAGCACCCACACTGGCAGGTTGTACTTCTTGGCATCCTTGAAAGCCTTTTTCTCATCGTTGTACCACTTCACCTTCAGGTTCTCGGACTTCTTCTTGAGCTTCTCCGCCTTCAGCTCCGCGGGCGTGGGCTTGGCCTTGGCGGTATCTTCAGCCGCGGGTGTGTCTTCGGCTGCGGGTGCGGGGTCCTGGCTATACACGGGGCTGCCTAGCAGCAACCCCAACAGTGCGAATGAAACAAACGGTTTATTCATTTGTCCCCATTCTTGCACCCCGCCCCTGCCATGTCAAGCACATACGCCCGCCGGAAGAAAAATGTTCGCCGCGCGGGGTGCGGTGTGGTAGAGTATGCGCATGCAGAGAGACGTGCTGGAAAAGAGCCTGGGCTACACCTTCACGGACGCCGCGTGGCTGGAGCAGGCGCTCACCCACCCCAGCGTGGACCAGAAGCGCAGCACCAACATCGCGTACGAGAGGTTGGAATACCTGGGCGACGCCGTGCTGGAGCTGGTGGTGAGCCGCGAGCTGTTCACGCGTTTCCCGAAGGCGGACGAGGGGCAGCTCACCAAGATGCGCGCCGCCGTGGTGAGCCGCCAGCACCTGGCGGGGCTGTGCCGCAGCCTCGGCTGGGGCGACCAGCTCGCCATGAGCCCGCAGCTGGAGAAGAGCGGCGGCCGCAACACCCCCTCCGTCCTCGCCAACACCTTTGAAACCGTCATCGGCGCCGTGATGATGGATTCCGGCTACCCCGCCGCCCGAAAGGTCTCGCTCGCCTTGCTGAGCGACAGCCTGGACCGCGTGGAGAGCCTGACCGCCGTGAACTACAAGGGCGCGCTGCTGGAAACCCTGCAGGCCATCAACAACTGCGGCCCGGAATACGCCGTGGAGGCCGTGGGCGAGGACGCTGGCATGGGCCCGTTCCGCGCCACCGTCACCTGGTGCGGCATCCTCCTCGGCGCCGCGGAGGGCCCCAGCAAGCACAAGGCGGAAATGGCCGCCGCCAAGGACGCCATGCAGCACAGACGCTGGGAGAAATAAGTGCCTTATTCCTACTTTGCCTGCAGCGAGATCATCTGCACGGCGTTTTCCGTGGCCTGGACGGGGAGGGTTTGCGGGGAGTCGGCGATGCGGATTTGGAATTTGCCCTCGCGGGGCAGGTTGAGCTCGGCGAACTTGTTGGCATCGTCCTTGAGGGTGGGCAGGGTGGTGCGGTCCACCTCCTTGCCGGATTCATCCAGCAGCACGATGGGCAGGGCCTCCTCCGTGCGCGGGGTGATGTTCACCATGAGCCTCTGCACGTTGGCGGGCTGGCCCTTCTGCTCGTGCCAGGCGCGGGAGAGCTTGAGGTAGCGTGCGGTCACGTCCTCAGAAGCCACGGGTTCCTTGCCGATTTGCCTCGCCAGCATGGGCGGGTAGAAAAAGTCCTTGCCATCGGGTGTGGCGGCCTTGATGCGCTCCAGGGCGTTGCGGTCGGGGTCCAGCATGCCGATGTAGCTCATGACCCACGCGCTGTTGAAATCCTTTTCGTTGTACTCGATCATGTGCCACTCTCCGTCGAACCATGCCTCCGCCCAGGTGTGGTTGCCCTGGATGTGGTGCCAGGACAGCAGCCCGCATACGCGCGCGGGGATGCCCACCGACCGCAGCGCGCACACCAGCAGGATGCTCTGCCCGGTGCAGGACACCTTTTTCTCCGCCAGCGCCTCCAGCGCGTTCATGTCCGCGCGGCGGCGTTCCGTGGTGTAGTACACGCCCGTGGCCTTCGGCAGTTGCGTGGAGAGCGCCAGCACGGCCTCCCGCGCGGTCTTGCAGTCCTTCACAATTTCCTTGCACATGGGCGTAAGGACAGGCCGCCAGTCGCACGGTTCCTCGGTGAACACCCGGTCCGGCGCCACGCTTGCCGCCTTCAGCTCCGCCCCCGGCGCATCGCTCCAAGGAAACTCCCCCGCCAGAGCAACACACCACGTCATCAACAATCCAATAAGAGTCGCTTTCATAATCCTAATCCTAATCCTAATCTTAATCTTAATCCTAATTACCCACTTCCCCGTACAGCGTGAACCCCGTACACTCGGTTATCCTTACCGGCACAATCCTCCCCACCTCCGCCTTGCCTTTCTGTATGATCACCGGCTTGTTCTGAGAGGACCTTCCCTGCTGCCTGTCCGGGTTGCTCTTGCTCGGCCCCTCCACCAGGATGCTCTGCTCCGTGCCCACCAGCGCCATGTTGCGCGCGGTGGCGATGCGGTTCACCGTCTCCAGCAGGTCGTGGTTGCGCTCCTCCTTCACGCGCAGGCAGATTTGGCCCGGCATGGCGGCGGCCACGGTGTCGCGCCGCGGTGAGTACTGGAACACGAAGGCGTTGTCGAACTGCACGCGCTCCACGGCGGCCTTGGTCTGGCGGTAGTCCTCGTCGGTCTCGCCGGGGAATCCCACGATGATGTCCGTGGTGATGGCCAGATCCGGGCGTGCCTCGCGCATGGCGTCGCACAGGCGCAGGTACTTCTCGTTCTTGTACGGGCGCCGCATGAGCTGCAGGATGCGGTCGCTGCCGCTCTGCATGGGGAAGTGGATGTGGCTGCACAGTTTCGGCAGGTAGGTGTAGGCGTTGACCAGGTCCTCGCGGAACCCGATGGGGTGGGGCGAGGTGAAGCGCAGGCGCTCCAGGCCGTCGATGTCGTGCAGGCTCTCCAGCAGGCGCACGAAGGCGCCGCGACCGTTGACGGCGGGTTCCTCCCTGCCGTAGCGGTTCACGATCTGCCCGAGCAGGGTGACCTCTTTTACGCCGCGCTCCACCAGCTCGCGCACCTCTTTGATGATGTCCGCGGCGGGGCGGCTGCATTCCGCGCCGCGCGTGCTGGGAACGATGCAGTAGGAGCAGCGCATCTCGCAGCCCTGCATGATGGACACGAACGCCGTGCAGCCGCCGGAGGGCGGCAGGTGGTCGCGTATCTCGTTCTGGAAGCCCTCCACCTCGCCCACCTCGCAGATGTGCGCGCCGCGCTTCAGCGGCTCGGTAATCCCCATGCCCAGGCGGCTTTTGAGCAGGCGGTTGCAGATGGCGTACACGTTGTGGTACTGGCGCGTGCCCGTCACCACGTCCAGCCGGTTGATGTCGCGGAAGAGCGACTGCGCGCGGCTCTGCACCATGCAGCCCATGAACCCGTACACCACCCACGGCTTGGCGTCGGGACGCGCGCAGAGCAGGCCCATCTTGCCGAGGGCCTTGAGCTCCGCCTTTTCGCGCACGGCGCAGGTGTTGATGAGGATGACGTCCGCCTCGGCCTCATCCTTGGTGAGGGAGTAGCCGCCAGCGAGGAACATGCTTGCGACCTGTTCGGAGTCGCGCTCGTTCATCTGGCAGCCGTAGGTTTTGATGAGGACGGAAGGCATGGCGGTGTTAGGATTCGTATATGGTGGGGTCGGGGATTCCGGCGGCGGCGAAAGCCTCCTTGCGCTCGCGGCAGGTGGCGCACTGCCCGCAGTGTTTCTCCCCGCCGCGGTAGCAGGAGTACGTGTGCGCGTAGTCCACGCCCAGCCGCGCGCCCTGCGCCGCTATCTCCCCCTTGCTCGCGTGGATGAACGGTGCCAGCACCTGCAGCTGCGCGTAGGTGCCCAGGCGGATGGCCGCGCCCATGGCGTCCATGAACTCCGCGCGGCAGTCGGGGTACAGGTCGTGGTCGCCGGCGTGGGCTGCAATCACCAGCCCCTCCGCGCCCGCGCTCTCCGCCACGCCCGCGGCGATGGCCAGGAAGATGCCGTTGCGGAACGGCACCACGGTCTGCTTCAAGTTTTCCTCCGCGTAGTCGCCCGTGGGGATGGCGTCCGCCCCGCTCAGCAGCGCGCTGGCCAGGTGCGGTTTCAGCACAGTGAGGTCGATTTCGCGGTACGGCACGCCCAGCGATTCCGCTTGGTGGCGCGCGCACGCCAGCTCCCGCTTGCCGTGGTTGCTGCCGTAGTCGAACGCTATGGCGCAGGCCACCTCGTGCCGGTTTTTCGCCCAGTGCAGCGCGGTGGTGGAATCAAGTCCGCCGGAGAGGAGTACGGCTACTTTCATGGCGTTTCAATATCCGTTTCTGTGTTTCCAGGGTTCCTTGGCGTCCGGGTTGGTCCACAGTCCCTTCTTGGCCTCTTTGGCCTGTTGGTGGGCCTCCCGCAGGTCGGCTTCGTCGGGCCCGTACTTTTCGGAGTGCCAGGCGCAGCCCTCCTGCACCAGGATGAGGTTGATGTACTGGTCGTGGAAGTACACCTTGCCGTTGATGCGTCCCAGCCCCTCGCGGCCGGGATAGACCACGTCCACATGCTTTCCCTGCACCAGCTGGAACAGCCGCTGCCGCGCCTCCTGCCCGTAGTCCTGGTCCATTTCCGGGGCGTCGATGCCCAGCAGCTGCACCTTCTCCTCGCGTCCGTTCTCCATGCGCACGGTGAGCGTGTCGCCGTCCGTCACGCGCACCACCTGACCGTATATCTTGCCGGAATCCGGTACCACGTCGGCGGCGGGGTTCTTCTGCGGCTTCTTCTTGGCGACCTTGCCGCCGCGGCGGTAGTCCCACGGGGCGGTGGGCTCGCCCTCCACGTTCCACAGCCCCTTCTTGGCGGCCTGGGCCTGCTTCTGGGCGTCCGCCAGCTCGGTGAGCTCCGGCGCGTAGTGGTCGTAGTGCCACGCGCAGCCCTCCTTCACCATGATGAGGTTGATGTCCTTCTTGCCGAGGTAGATTTCCCCCAGCACGCGGTCGTACTGGTCGCGCTTGTGCGTTTTCACCGTGATGGTCTTGCCATCGATGAGCGACACCAGCTTTTCGCGCGACTTGTCGCCGTAGTCCTGGTCGGACTCCGGGGCGTCGATGCCGTAGAAGCGGATTTTCTCCTGCGAGCCGTCCTTGAGGCGGATGGTCACGGTGTCGCCGTCGGCGATGCGCACCACCTTGCCCTTCAGCTTGGCGGGCAGGGTGTCCGATGCCGCGGGGCAGGGCAGCGCAACGGCTGCCAGCAGCACCAGACAGGCTATTTTGAGCGCGCGCATCATGGCAAATCAAGGCAGCCTGTTTTCCGGGTGGTGTTCCGCGGTGCAGGTGAGCTGGATGCCGCCGCGCATGCCGAAGCGGCCTTCCACCACCATCCACGCGGGGGAGATGGCCTCCACCAAATCATCCAGGATGCGGTTCACAACCTGTTCGTTGAACGCGGGATAGTTGCGGTAGGAGGCCAGGTAGTACTTCAGGCTCTTGGTTTCCACGCACTTCTCCGCCGGGCTGTAGGTGATGGTGAGGTGGCAGCTGTCCGGCTGGCCCGTCACGGGACACAGCGACGAGAACTCGTGCGTGTCCAGCGTGATTTTGTACGGCCTGCCCGGCGTGCGGTTCGGGAACGATTCCAGCTTCGCATCATCGGGAGAGCCGACGAATGCGGTATGTTTGCCCAGTATGGTGACGTTGTTTTCCATAATCAGATCTTGGTCAGTTTGTATTCGGTCTTGCCGTCCTTCATGCCCCATCCGAGTTCGGCGAGCTTGGCGCGCAGCTCGTCCGCCTTCGCCCAGTCCTTGGCGGCGCGTGCGGCCCAGCGCTCCTCCGCAATGGCGCGGATGTCCTCCGGCACCTCGATGTCCGCATCGGGGTCCGGCAGCTGCAGGCCCAGCGCCTCCGTGATGAGGCGGAACTGCCGCCACAGCTCCGCGGCTTGCGCGGCGTCCATCTCCGCGGGCTTGATACCCTTGATGGCGCTGAACACGTGGCCCAGCGCCTCCGGCGTGTTGAGGTCGTCTTCCAGGCTGTCCCACGCGGGCTGGAACGGCCCCGGCTCCGGGCGGTTTTTCACGAGGTCGCGGTAGGCGGGTTCCTTGGCTGCGGGTCCTGCGGCCTTGGCGAGCTCCTTGTCGAAGCGGCCGAGCTTGTTGAGGGCGCTTGTGGCGTCCTTCATGCCGGCGAGGGTGAAGTTGAGCGGGCGGCGGTAGTAGGCGCCGGCCAGCACATAGCGCAGGGCGGCGGGCGTGTAGCCCATCTCCTGCAGCTGGTCCAGCGTGTACATGTTGCCCAGGCTCTTGCTCATCTTCGCGCCGTCCACCAGCAGGTGGGTCACGTGGAACCAGTGGCGCGCGCTCTCCCCGCCGCATGCGCAGCGGCTCTGCGCAATCTCGTTCTCGTGGTGCGGGAACACCAGGTCCACACCGCCCGAATGCAGGTCGAAAGTGTCGCCGAGGTACTTGTGGCTCATGGCGGAGCACTCCAGGTGCCAGCCGGGGCGACCCTCCCCCCACGGGGAATCCCAGTGGTTGGGGCCGTCCTCCGGGCGGCGCGCCTTCCACAGCACGAAATCCGCCACGCTGTCCTTGTCGTACTCGTCCACGTCCGCGCGCGTTTCCGCGGTCTTGCCCAGGTCCAGCGTCTGGCGGTCCAGGTGCGCCAGCCTGCCGTAGTCGGCGTACGATGAGATGCGGAAGTACACGGAGCCGTCCTCGCTCTGGTACGCGTGACCCTTCTCCATGAGCTTCTGCACAATGTCGATCTGTTCTGCAATGTGCCCCACGGCGCTCGGCTCCACATGCGGCACCAGGCAGTTCAGCGCCGCGCAGTCCGCATGGAACTTCTCCGTCCACTTCGCCGTGTACTCCTGCAGCGGCACGCCCTGCGCCTGCGAGTTGCGGATAGTCTTGTCGTCCACGTCCGTGATGTTGCGCACATGCTTGGTGCGAAGCCCCCCCAGCTCCACCACGCGCCGGAACACGTCCTGTACCACGAACGTGCGGAAGTTGCCGATGTGCGCGGCGGCATACACCGTCGGTCCGCAACAGTAGAAGCGCAGCGTCTTGCCGTCTTCTGCCACCACGGGCTTCATTGCCCCCGACTGTGTATCGTATAGGTTCAACATGCCCGCAGTATGCCTCACGCGCGCGCGACTGTCAATGCCCGTCTGTATCATCAGACCGGCGCGGCCTCCGTGCCGTGCGGCGCATTTCCCATTGTTTTGTGAGGGGTGCGTGGAAAAGGGGTGCATTGCATAACCAATTGTATTACAATCTAACAAAATGCCGAATTTGAAGCCATGTCGCGCCCGAGCCGCCAAAGGCCTGCAGGCCATGCCCCTGCTGTTGCCTCTGGCGGCGGTGGTGTTCTGCATCCTGGCGGTGGAGCAGGGGCGCGGTGTGGCGGGGGCTGTGGTGTCGCCTTGGATGCTCGGTGCGGCGGCGGTATTGGCGGCTGCTGGTTTGCGGCTTTGGCGGATATCGCTTGCCTCCCTGCTGTGCGGGGTGCTGGTCTTGCTGTACGCAGGCATGCTGACGGAGAGCGGCGCGGCCATGCGGGACCGCGCGTTTTCGCACGGCAGCCTGGAGGTGCAGGGCAGGGTGGTGCGCGAGCTGGAGCGCGGCTGCATCGTCTCCCCCGGCTGGAATAAGGCCGACATCGTGGTGCGCGGCGAGCGCGACCGCATGGGATTCGGGCTGGGCGACACCGTGCGGGTACGCGGCGTGCCCTCGGCGGAGCGCCGTCCGCTGGTGCGCGGCATGTTTGATGCGGCGGCCTGGCGGCGAGGGCAGGGGATTGCCGTTTCGCTTGATTATGTGGAGGGCGCGGTGCTGGGCCACGGCTTCTCTCTGGTCGATATCCGCCGCATCGGGCTGGATGTCCGCTCGGCGCTGCTGCGGCGCATGATGCCGCCCGGCACGGAGGGCGACGCCCGCCGCCAGGTGCTCTGCGCCATGGTGCTGGGCGACAAGTCGTCCGCTGAGGACGAGACGATGGACGTGTTCCGCAAGGGCGGCTGCCTGCATGTGTTCGCGGTGAGCGGGCTGCATGTGGGTCTGGTGTTCCTCATCTGCTGGAAGCTCTTTTTCATTCTGCGTGTGGTGCGTCCCAAGGTGGCGCGCCCACTCGTCCTGCTGCTGGTGGGTGTGTACGTGCTGGTGACGGGCTGCGCGGTCCCGGCGGTGCGGGCGTTCCTGATGCTCGCGCTCATGATGATGGGGCTGATGCTGCGGCGGCGCGTGGGCATGGGCAACATCTGGTGTTTCGCCGCGCTCGTGGCGCTGCTGTTCGCGCCGTCGCGCCTGTTCGATGCGGGATTTTTGCTGTCGTTCAGCGTGTACGCGGGCATCTGCCTGGGCGTGCATTTCTGCCGCAACGACGCCCCGCTGGTGCATCCCGACCCCTATCTGCCGCGCCGCCTGTGGAGATGGCGGCACCGCAAGCTGGACCTGTGGGAGCGCAACGTGCGTGCCTGCGTGGTGGTGTCGCTGAGCGCGTGGCTGGTCGCGCTACCCGTCACCGTGTGCTTCTTCCACACCATCACGCCGTACTCCGTGCTTACCAACATCGCCATCACCGCGCTGCTGCTGCCGGTGATGCTCTGCGGCATCCTGTTCATGCTGTTGGGCGGCGTGCCTCTGCTGGGTGCGGCACTGGAGTGGTGCGCGCTGCAATGCAGCGGCGCGCTGATCGCCGTGGTGGGCTTTTTCGCAGGACTGCCGCACGCCTACATGGCCGCGTGCCCGCCGCAGCCGCCCGACTCCGCCGCCATCCTCACGCGCCCGAGCGGCAGCGTCTGCATCCTCGGCAACCACGGCCTGCTCGTGAACTGCGGCAGCGCCAAGACCGCCGAGTTCACAGTGCAGCCCGCGCTCTTCCATTCCGGCTTCCAGCCGGCTGCGCTGCTGGTGGGCGGCAAGCCCACCTCCCTCGGCGGCGGGGCCGACACCCTGCGCCAGGCATTCCCGCGCATGGCCGTGCTGCGGTACAACTCCCTGCCGGAGGGCGGCTTCACCTACACGACATCCGCCGGAGAGTACCGCATCTTCCCCGCTGTGGAGAGCACGCCCAACCGCGCGGACTCCAACCGCGCGCCCGTCGTCCTCTGGCAGGGAAACGCCCGCCGCATCCTGTACGTGGGCGACGCCTCCGTGGACACCTTCCTCTCCGTGCCGCCGGATGAGCGCCATGCCGACACCATCGTCATCGGCCGCCACCCGTTCCAACCGCTGATGGACCCGGAGCTCATCCGCTCCACGGGGGCCAAGCGGGTCATCCTGCTGCCGCACGCGGCATCTCCCCTTCAGCCCGGGGATGTGGCTCCGCAGGCGGAACTCGTCCCACTGCACGGCACGGGCATCTTCCAACTGTAAATCACAGACCGCAGAGGATGGCGATACCGCAGGCGGCGATGGTGGCGCCGGCGATTTCGTGGGCGTAGTTCTGGATGGCTTGGGAGTGGACGGCGCGGAGGCCGAGCATGCCGGCGGCAACGGCGGCGAGCATGGTGGCGATGGTGACGCCGGAGAAGATGAGGGTGGAGGAGACGACGGCACCCGTACCCATGACGGTGGCGGCGGCGAGGACGGGGAAGAGGGCCTCGCAGGGACCGAGGATGAAGACGATGAAGACGACCCAGATGGTGATGCTGTTGCCGTTCTGGCGGAGGTTGTGCATGTGCTCGTGGCCCTCGGCATGGCGGTGGAGCCAGCGGTGGCGCAGGGCGTGCAGCAGGTATGCCGCGCCGATGCCGATGAGCAGGTACGCCGCCAAATCGCTCTGGTTCTCCTGCAGCCACTCAAAGTTCTCCGCGGCCAGCCACTTGGCGAACACGCTGAACGCCGCCGCTATCAGCAGCGCGCTGCCTATGTGGCCCACGCCGCACAGGGCGGTCCACAGCAGGGTCTTGCCCAGGCCGTACCCGCGGCTCTTGGCAATGGCGATGAACGGCAGGTAGTGGTCCGGCCCCGCCAGGGTGTGGATGGCCGCCACGCCCGCCGCGCTGAGCCACAGCGCCACAAGCGCGCGGTGCGTGTGCAGGAAGTCGCCGTGCCCGACGGCCAGCACCAGGCACACGATTCCGGCTATGAGCACGGCGGCTGCGGAGAGGGCTTTCATCTTGGCGTGTCGAAGCTGCCGGAGCGGAAGCCCTGCAGGTCTAGGGTGACGAATCGGAAGCCGAGTTTTTTCAATTCAGCGGTGATGGAATCCGCGCGCTCCACGGCGGCGGGGAACTGCGCGGGTGGCAGCTCGATGCGCGCCAGGTCGCCGTGCACGCGCAGACGCACATCCGCGGCGCAGGGCAGGGCGGTGTGCAAAAAGTCCTCACCCTCCTGCACGCGGCGCAGCAGGGTGTCCGTAAGCTCCGTGCCGTAGTCGAACCGCGTGGCGAGGCAGGGCTTGGCGGGCGCATCCGCCGTGGGAAGTTGCAGCGCGGCGGAAACGGCGCGCACGTCCGCCTTGGTGAAGCCCAGCTCAGCGAGCGGCGAGCGCACCAGCAGTTCCTGGATGGCGCGGCGGCCGGGACGGTACGCCTTGGCGTCGTCCGCGTGGGAACCCTCCACCACGGTGCGCAGCGCGTGCGCGTCCGCGTAGTCGGTGAAGCGCTGGAACAGGGCGCGCTTGCAGTGGTAGCAGCGGTCGGGGCGGTTGAGGCGCACGGCCTCCAGCTCCAGCGGGTTGATGGGGAACTCTTCTATTGGCACGCCGAACGACTGCGCCAGCTCGCGCGCGCGGGCAATCTCGGCATCGCTGTGCATGGGGGTGTGCGCGGTGAGCGCCACCACGCGCCCGCCGTTCTCGCGCGCCAGCTCCGCGCACACGGCGAGCAGCAGCGTGCTGTCCACCCCGCCGGAGTACGCCAGCGCAATCCCGCCCTCCAGCATGGGGCGGATGGCATCCCGCAGCCGCTGCAACAGCTCGTCTGGCGCGCGCTCCGTCATGCGTCGTGTCCGGCGGCGTTGCGCGCGGCTTGGAAGACCGCCTCCAGCGGCACGCCCTCGCGTTCCGCGGCTGCTGCCGCGCTGTCGTATTCCGGCTGTCGGCGGATGATGTCGCCGAGGCGGCACTCCTTCACCTGTACGGGTCCGTACGGGGTCTGCACGGTGACGATGCGGCGCTCCATGGTGGTGCGCTCCACGGCATGTCGGCGCACGCCGATGGTGCCGGTGTGGCGCAGCAGGGCATCCTCCACCGCCTGCAGGTGCTCCGCGTCCGCAAGCGCGCCCACCTGCACGGCGGGGCGGTTCTTCTTCATGTAGCAGGGGGTGAACCACGCATCGCGCGCACCCGCCTCCAGCACCTTCTGCAGCGCGTAACCCAGCGCCTCCGGCGTGGAGTCGTCCACGTTGCACGCGCATTCGAAAATCTGCTCGGGGTCGGCGGCGTCCTCAATCAGGAAGGTGCGTAGGAAGTTGGCGCGCCCGAAATCCCGCTTGCCCAGCCCCACGCCGCATTTCAGGATTTTGTACGCGGCGGGCATGGTGTCGCGCGTGCGTGCGGCGGCGGCAATGGCGATGCCCGTGGGCGTGACCATCTCCCCCTGCGTGCTTGTGGGCCGCAGCGTGATGCCGTGGGCGCGCGCGATGTTCATCACGGCCGGCACGGGCACGGGAAGCTCCCCGTGCTGGCACATCACGGTGCCGCTGCCCTCGCTCAGCCCCGTCACGATGCAGCCGTCCGCGCCCAAATCATCCAGCAGCACGGCGGCGGCAACGATGTCCACGATGGAATCGATGGCGCCCACCTCATGGAAATGCACCTCGTCCACCGGCACGCCGTGGGCCTCCGCCTCGGCCTCCGCCACGATGCGGAAGATGCGCTTGGCTAGCGCGCGTGCCGAGTCGGTCATGGATGCGGCGTCGATGATGGCCTCCACGTCCGCCAGATGGCGGTGTTCATGATGGTGGTGGTGGGCGTGAGCGTGATAATGCTCCTCGTGCGGGTGGTCGTGATGGTGGTGGACGTTGAAGCAGCATCCGGCCATGCTGTAGGAATGCCCGCGCTCCACGGAGTGGGTGAACTCCGCGGGAAGCGTTTTCAGCACGGCGTCCAGCTTGGCGGCGTTTGCGCCCAGATCCAGCAGGGATGCCACCGCCATGTCGCCGCTGATGCCGCTGTGGCCTTCAAAGTAGATGAACTTGCCCATATCAGAACGGAACAGGTCTGCCGCGGAACATGCGGCATACCATGGATGCCGCGCCGAAGCCGTTGTCGATGTTGACCACGCCCACGCCTTCCGCGCAGGAGTTGAGCATGCTCAGCAGCGGCGCGAGTCCCTGGAATGACGCGCCGTACCCCACGCTCGTGGGAACGGCTATCACAGGAACGCTTACCAAACCCGCCAGCACGCTCGCCAGCGCGCCCTCCATGCCCGCCACGGCTATCACCGCATCCGCCTCCAGCTGGATTTCATCCAGGCATGCGAACAGGCGGTGGATGCCCGCCACGCCGACGTCGTAGTGCCGCAAGACGCGCGCCCCGAAGAACTCCGCGGTGACGGCCGCCTCCTCCGCCACGGGGATATCCGCCGTGCCGCCGGTGCAGATGGCCACGGTGTGGCAGAGGGGGTAGTCGCGGTTCTTGCCAAGGGTGAGGACGCGCGCCTGCTCGTGGTACACGAAGTCCTTGAGACGGTGCTTCTTCAGGTAGTCCACCTGTTCCTTGCTGCAGCGCGTGGCGAGCACGGCGCATTTGCGCTTCTGGAACGCCTTGAGGATGGCCAGCAGCTGCTCCGGGGTCTTGCCCTGGGCGAACACGCTCTCCGGCTGCCCGGTGCGGTCCGGGCGGCTCAGGTCCAGCTTCGCCACGTCGATATCCAGTAGCTTCTCAGACATTATTTCACTTCGATGAGTTCGTATTCGCGCTCGCCGATGCCCATCTGCGCGCCGTACACCAGCTGGTGCATGCCCTCCTTGGTCTCGATGCGCTCCACCAGGTCGTGCTTCTCCTCCTCCGGCAGCTTGTGCAGCAAATCAACGCACGCCTGGTCGATGGCCACGATGTCCGTGGAGGCCAGGATGCCCACGTCGCGCGCTTTGACGGGTTCCGCGGCCACGCCCATGCAGTCGCAGTCCACGGACATGTTTCGCATGACGTTGAGGTAGGTGATGTGCGGTGCGAAGTGGTCGATGGTGGCCTTGGCGGATTCCACCATGTTCTCCATGAAGGGGGAGAGGGTGGCGCCCCACGGGTTATCCTTGGAGTGGCCGTGCACCTGCGCCTTGCCGATTTGCCCGTCCGCGCAGCCGATGGCGATGTTCTTGATGGAGCCGCCGAACCCGCCCATGATGTGCCCCTTGAAGTGCGTGAGCACCACCATGGAATCATAGTTCGTGATGTGGCCGCCCATGCTGACCTCCTTGAAGTGTCTGCCGCCCTTGACGGGGAGGTTCACGGTGCCCTCCGCGTCCAGGATGTCCACGGGGCAGAAGTCCCAGCCGTTCACCTTGAGGGTCTCGCGGTGCTGCTCGGTGGTGTAGCGGTCGCCCTCGTAGAGGGTGTTGGTCTCCACGATGGCGCTGTTCGGGATTTCGCGCT
Source organism: Akkermansia sp. (assembly GCA_030531305.1). Taxonomy (GTDB): domain Bacteria; phylum Verrucomicrobiota; class Verrucomicrobiia; order Verrucomicrobiales; family Akkermansiaceae; genus Akkermansia. The sequence goes on along the minus strand of JAUNNT010000002.1, from coordinate 39,727 downwards.
GCAGGGCCATGGCCATGTCGCGCGGGATGATGTTGGGGCCGTGCTTCTCACCGGTGTGCAGCTTGATGGCCACCTTGCCGGTGATATCGGCGTTCACCAGCTTGTAGAGCTTCACTAGTGCCTCCGGCGTGAGCTCGCGCGTAAAGTATACCTTGCTCATGGTTTATTTGACTTCGATGAGCTCATACTTGCGGCTGCCAAGCCCCATTTCCTCGCCGTACTCCACCTGGCGCATGCCCTCGCGGCTCTCGATGCGCTCCAGCAGGTCGTGCTTCTCATCGTCAGGCAGCGTCTTCACCAGATCCACCGACGCCTGGTCGATGGCCACGATGTCCGTGGAGGCCAGGATGCCGATGTCGCGGCACTTCACGGGAGCTGCGTTCACGCCCGCGCAGTCGCAGTCCACGGACATGTTGCGCAGGACGTTGACAAAGGTGATGTGCTTGCCGAAGTGGTCGCAGGTGGCCTTCGCGGATTCCACCATGTTCTCCATGAAGGCGGCGCCCATGATGTTCTTGCCGGTGCCTCCCTGGTGCACCTGTGCCTTGCCGACCTTGCCGTCCGCGCAGCCGATGGCGATGTTCTTGATGGAGCCGCCGAACCCGCCCATGCCGTGGCCCTTGAAGTGCGTGAGCACCAGCATGGAATCATAGTTCACGATGTGGCCGCCCATGCTGACCTCCTTGAAGTGCTTGCCGCCGTTCACCGGCAGGTTCACCGTGCCCTCGGAGTCCATGATGTCCACCGGGCAGAAGTCCCACCCGTTCACCTTGATGGTCTCCAGGTGTTCCTCCGTGGTGTAGCGGTCGCCGTCGTAGAGGGTGTTGGTCTCCACGATGGTGCTGTCGGGGATGGTGGCCTGCAGGGCCTTCACCATGTCGCGCGGGATGATGTTGGGGCCGTTCTTCTCGCCCGTGTGCAGCTTGATGGCCACCTTGCCGGTCATCTCCTGGTTGACGAGCTGGTACATCTTCACCAGTGCCTCGGGGGTGAGCTCGCGGGTGAAGTACACCTTGGGCACCTCTTGCTGCACCGTGGGTTCCGGGGCGGGAGCCGCCTCCTTGGTCTTGTCCGCCTCCTTGGGCGTGCATGCGGCAAGTGCCATGCCGCAACCGATGATGAATGCAGATAATGCTTTCTTGTTCATGATATAATGGGGTGAAATTCTGAAAGACGCCTACATTATCCCCCCGCCGCCGCGCGGTTTCAAGCTCATTTTGCGGCTTTTTCACTTGCAAGACGCCACCGCATGGAATACTCTGGCGGCATGGGGACTCTTGACCAGGAATTGCTGGAGGCGGCCTACCGCGGCGACCGCATGAGAGTGCAATGCCTGCTTGCGGGCGGTACCGATGCACGGGCTGTAGCCGAGTATGGTGAAGCGGCTCTGACAAGGGCGGTGGAATGCGGCAATGCCGCCGTGGCCCGCCTGCTGTTGGAATCCGGTGTGGAGTTCGATTTCTCCAAGGATGATGCGCGGCATCTGCTGTACGCAGCATGCCTCTCCGGAAACGCGGAGACGGTGGAACTGCTGGCCGGGCTGGGTGCCATGCCGCCGGATGAGCTGCCGCCGCTCAGCTACGCGATTGTGCGCAATCGGATGGATGAGGTGCAATCCCTGCTGGATGCGGGGGAAGACCCCACGGAGACGGATGCCGAGGGAATGGCTCCCCTGGAGTGGGCCGCCCTCTTCGGGCGGCTGGATGCGGCAGCCCTGCTGGAGCAGGCCGGGGTGTGCGTGAAGGATCGCCCCGCCGCCCTGCATGCCGCCGTGCGAGGCGAGCATGTTGACATGTGCGAATGGCTGCTGGACCGCGGTATCTCGGTTGAGGCTCGCGATGCCGACGACTGCACACCCCTGGAAACCGCTGTCAGCCACAACAGCCTGCAAGCCGCCGAGTGCCTCTTGCAGCGTGGCGTGAATTCCTCTACGCCGACCTCGTTGAGGCAGGTTCCGCTTGCCCTTGCCGTGGAGATGGGGAACCTGCCCATGGTGGAGCTCATGCTGCGCCACGGCACGGATATCAACGCCGTTCCCTATGAGGGCGGCAGCACCGCCCTCATGGTTGCCGCAAGGGAGGACAATGCGGATATGGTACGCTTTCTGCTGGAGCACGGCGCCGACACTGAGGTGGCGGATGCGGACGAGTGGACCGCCCTTTTCCATGCCCAAAGCGCGCCTGTTGCCCGCCTGCTCCTGCAACACGGTGCCAATTCCCATGCACGGGATATCGCCGACTGGACTCCGCTGCAAGCGGCGCTCAAGCTTGACAAGGACGATGCCCTGGTGGCCCTGCTGGAAACCGCCACGAAGGGCAGGAGAAACTAGCCGCGGCTTCACTCAAGCTCCGCCGGCTCATCCTGCGTTTTGAGCAGCTTGTCCGGCTTGGGGCGTGCGCCCATCTCGCGCAGCATGTCCACCTGGCGCACAAAGTTGCCCTTGCCGCGGCACAGGCGGTCCTCCGCCTGGTTGAAGGCGCGCGTGGCGTCCGTGAGCTTCTTGCCCACGTCCTCAAAGGATGAATAGAAGTCGGAGAACTTGTTGTAGAGGTCGCCCGCGCGCTTGAAGATGGCCTCCACGTTCTGCACGCGGGCCTCGTTCTGCCACAGGTTGAAGGCAAGCTGCAGCGCCATGAGCAGGTTGGTGGGGCTCACGATGAGCACGCCGCGCCGGTACGCCTCGTTCGTCAGCTCCGGCTGCGCCTGCACCGCCGCTATGTAGCTCGCCTCGTTCGGGATGAACATCAGCACGTAGCCGATGCTGTCCTGCACCACGCGCGAGTAGTCCTTGGTTGCCAGCTCGTCCACATGCTTGCGGACGGATGCCACATGCTCCTTGAGGGCGGCTTCGCGCTCGGCGTCGTTGTCGGCGGCCATATAGCGGGCGTAGGCGGTGAGGGAGACCTTGGAGTCGATGACGACGCTGCGCTCGCGGGGGAAGCGCACCACCACGTCGGGGCGCAGTCGGTGGTTGTCCTCGTCGCGCACCTCCTCCTGGATGACGTAGTGCTCGCCGCGCTTGAGCCCGCTGTTCTCCAGCATCTGCTCCAGAATCATCTCGCCCCAGTCGCCCTGCTTCTTGGAATCCCCCTTGAGGGCGTGGGTGAGGTTGACGGCGTCCGTGCCGATTTTCTGGGTCTGCTTCATCATCTCGCGGATGACGGCATCCAGGGAGGCCTTGTTCTTGGATTCGGCCTCGCGTGCGTCGGCCACGGCCTTGCCGAGTCCCTCCAGCTGCTTCTGGAGGGGCTTGATGATGGCGTCCATCTGCTCGCCGTTGGCCTGCTTGAGCTGCTTGCTGCGCTCGGTGAGGGTGTCGGTGGCGAGGGTCTTGAACTGCTCCACCATGGCCTTGCGGCTCTCGTTCCAGCGGTTCTCCTGCTCGCGCTTCTCGCGCTCGTGGGCATCGTTGAGCAGGCGCAGCTTCTCTTGCCAGTTCCTGCTGTCCTGCTCATGGAGCTTCTGCGCGTTGGCAACGGCCTGCTCCTTCTCCACTCGGAGGGCGTCCTGCCGCTGGATGGCGGCGGCGTTTTCCACGCGGAGACGGGCGGAGGTTCGCAGGCTGAGCAGCCAGGCAATCAGGAACGCGAGCGCCAGCACGCCCGCCGCGGCTATCATCATTTGTTCGTTGGTCAGATTCATAGGGTTCATGGGGATTCCTATACCACGGGACGGGACAAAAGTCAAGCAAATTCGGCGCGCTCACACCGCCGAAAAGCGCCCTCCGGCCTGGGCCTGGATGCGGCGCTCCACCTGCAGCCGCATAAGCAGGGGCGTGATTTCCCCCGCGCCCGCGCCGAGCGCCGTGCACAGGGTGTCCAGCGTGTCGTGCCCCGCGCGGATGGCCTCTATGAGGCGGCTCTCCGGGGAATCCGGCAGGTCGGCCTGGGAGGGCTCGCGGTCGAAAAGGTTCAGCTGCTTGGGCTCGCCCCACCCCATGTCCTCGATGAGCTCATGGGCGGAGGTGCAGAGGATGGCGCCCTCGCGGATGAGGCGGTGGCAGCCGGCGGAGGAGGTTTGGGTGACGGCTCCCGGCACGGCGAAGACGTTGCTGCCGTAGTGGCCGGCGGCCAGCCCGGCGGTGTGCAGGGCGCCGCTGCGCTCCGGGGCCTCCACCACCAGGGTGGCGCGGCTCCATGCGGCCACGATGCGGTTGCGCTGCGGGAAGGTGTTGCGGTTGGGCGGCATGTAGAGCGGGAACTCGCTCACCAGCGCCCCGTGGCCGTCCAGGATGCGCTCCACCAGCTCCGCGTTTTCCGGCGGGTAGAGGTCCGCCAGGCCGAACCCGGCCACGGCGATGGTGCGCCCCCCGGCGTCCAGCGCGCCCGTGTGGGCGGCGGTGTCGATGCCGCGCGCAAGGCCGGAGACGACCGTGCACCCGGCGTCCGCCAGCTCGCGGGCGAACTTGCGCGCCACGGTGACGCCGTAGGGCGTGGCGCGGCGCGTGCCCACGATGGCCACGCCGCGCGTGCCGTCGCTCTCCTGCCAAGCTCCGCGCACGTACAGCACCACGGGCGGGTCCGCCATGCGGCGCAGCGCGGCGGGGTAGTCCTCGTCCTGCAGGGTGACCATGCGCACGCCCAACTGCTGCGCGGCGTCCATCTCCGCATGCACGTTGGTGCAGCTCTGCCAGTCTGCGATGGCGGCGGCCTGCGCGGCACCGATGCGCGGCACCTGCTGCAGCATGTTGACGGGTGCGGCGAGCGCCAGCTCCGCGGAGCCGAAGCGCTCCAGCAGGCTCTGGATGCGGATGGAGCCCAGCCCCGGGATGAGGTTGAGGGTGATCAGCGCCTCCCTGGGGGTGAGCTCCTGCATGGTCAGCGTTCCACCGTGAAGTCCAGCCCCAGGTCGAGCGACGGCACGGAGTGCGTGAGGCAGCCGAAGCTCATGAAGTCCACCCCGGTTTCCGCCGCCGCGGGCGCCGTGGCCAGCGTCAGCCCGCCGGAAGCCTCGAAGTACGGCTTCGCCGCGGACCCGCGCATCTCCACCGCGCGCCGCATGTCGTCGTTGCTCATGTTGTCCAGCAGGATGTAGTCCACGCCCGTGAGCTTCAGGAAAGATTCCACCTGTTGCAGGTTGTCGGCCTCCAGCTCCACCTCCACGCCCGGCTTGTCCTGGTGCAGGCGGTTGATGCAGTTCTGCAGGTGCTCCACGTCGCCGTCCGTCATGAGGTGGTTGTCCTTCACCATGGCGCGGTCGTACAGCCCCAGACGGTGGTTGGTGCCGCCGCCGTGCACCACCGCCGCCTTCTCCAGTAGGCGGTAGCCCGGCGTGGTCTTGCGCGTGTCCAGTAGGCGGCATTTCGTGTGCGAGATGGCCTTCACGTAGCGCCGCGTCATCGTCGCTACGCCGGAGAGCCGCTGGATGAAGTTGAGCGCCGTGCGCTCCGCTCCCAAAATCGACTGCGCCTTGCCCTCGATCATCATCACGATGGCCTCCGGCGACACCTCGTCACCATCGTGCAGGTACACCTCCACCCGCAGCGTCGGGTCCACCGCCTTGAACACGGTCTTGGCCACCTCCACCCCGGAAATCACGCCCGCCGTCCGAGGCCGCAGCAGCGCGCGCGCCTGCAGGTCCGCCGGCACAAAGTAGGTCGATGTCACATCGCCGTCGCCGAAATCCTCGTCCAGCGCCAGCCGTATCAATGCGTCCACGTTATCGGATACCTTGGGGTTGCTCATGCCCCCATATTAGACAAGCCCGCGGCGGATGTCAACCAATCACTTCTTCACCTGCAGGTAGACAATCTGCTTGGCGAAGCGGGGGTCTTTGGAAACCATGGTGAGCACCAGGCGGTTGAGCGCGGGCTTGTCCGTGGAGCGCGGGGTGACGGTCACGGTGTACTCGCGGCCGTCCTTGACCTTGTGCGGCACGTAGTCGAAGGCGTCGCCGCTCAGCCCGGCCTCCTTGATGTCCGTGACGGGGGAGCCCTTGGGCAGGGTGATGGTGAGCACCTGCGGCGCGGGGGTGCTTCCGTGCTGCCACACCAGGCTGCGCGCGGAGAGGATGATGGCTGGCGGCACCTCGAAGTTCATCGTCAGGCGCGTGGTCTTGCCGTCCGCCGTGGTGGCGTCGATTTGCTTGGCCACCGATTGGTCGAACTTGGAGGTGTCCACCGTGGCAATGAGCTTGTTGCCCTGGATGGTGACGGTGGTGCAGTCGCACAGGGGCTTGGCCTTGGTGACGGCGGGGCCGTCCGTGGTGAACTCCACCACGGCGGTTTGTTGGGAGTAGGCGAGCTTGACGCTCTGCTGGGGCTGCGGGAAGGCGGCGAGCGCGGGCAGCGCGCAGGCGGCGGTCAGGATGATGGCTTGCAGAGCGTTCATGCCTTGCCTTTCTCCTTGTCCTTATCCTCCCGCGGCATGGTGAAGCAGGATATCAGGAACAGCACGGCCGCCACGCACACGCAGGAATCCGCCACGTTGAAGGACGGCCAGTGGTAGTGGTCCAGCCACGGGAACGAGAAGTCCAGGAAGTCCACCACGTACCCGTTCACCAGGTTCTGGAAGAAGCCCAGCGATTCCGCGCCGGGGCGGAAGAAACCCTGCACCAGGCGGTCCGTCATGTTGCCCAGCACGCCCACCGTGATGAGCGCCCATGCGAACTTCAGCACCGTGGTGGAGAAAAAGCCCTTGCGGTACAGGCAGAACAGCCACACCAGCGCCACCACCTGGACCCCCAGGAACAGGAACGGCGCCCACGCCGTGCCGTTGCCCGTGCCGAACGCCACCCCCGTGTTGTGCACCCGCACGATGTTGAAGTTCATGATGCCGCTGTCCGCTATCACGCGGTCGATGCGCAGGCAGAGGTCCGTTGCCCAGTCGTACGGGAAGTTGAGCACAATGTACCACTTGCTCGCCTGGTCCAGCGCGTACAGGACCACGATGAGGATGACCAGGAAGACGGTGAGCTTGTTATTCTTGGCTGCGGACACGCGCGTATGATAGCCCAAGCCCCCCGCGCGCGCAAGCGCAAATGCCGCCCGACTTGACAAAGCGTGCATCCGCTGGTATCCTCTGCGGCCGTGGGAACGAACAAGATACCGCTGCTGACGCTGCCGACCACGGATTATGTGCAGATGGTCGGCATGAGCAACGCGCGCCTGATAGGCGTGCTGCGCAGCGCGGTGCTCACGCCGGAGCGCATCGGGCGCTTCTCCCCGCGCCCGCCGGAGGAGCATGACGCCTACATGGTGCGCCACCGCTCGGATTGCATTGAAATCCACCTGTACAACGGGGGCGCGGAGGTGTTCCACATCCGCTTTGTGGAGGCGCAGGAGTATTGATGCCGCGCCCCGTCAGTCCTCGAACGCGAGGGTAACGCTCTCCCCGTCCTTGGGGATGTGCGTGTCCGCGAAAATGCGGCGGGCGTAGTCCTTGAAGTGCCCCGGGTTGGGCATGGACGGGCTGAAATGCGTGAGCCACAGGCGCTTCACGCCTCCGGCGTCTACCGCCAGCTGTGCCGCCTCTGCAAAGAGCATGTGCCGGTTTTCCAGCGCCTTGAGCTGCATGTCCACGTCCCCGTACATCCCCTCGCACACGAACAGGTCGGAATCCGCCGCCGCGGCGGATATGGCGGGCACGGGGCGCGTGTCCGTGCAGTAGGTCACCTTCAGCCCGGCGCGCGGCGGGCCCATCACCATGTCCGGCGTGTAGGTCGTGCCGTCCTGCTCGATGGTCTCGCCCTTCTGCAGGCGGCTCCAGAGGGGCAGGGGGATGGCGCGCTCGCGCGCGGCGGCGGGGTCGAACTTGCCCGCGCGCGGCAGCGAGATGGAGTAGCCGTAGCAGATGACGCCGTGCAGCACCTTGAACGCGTGGATGCGGCAGTCCAGGAACTCCAGTTCCTCGTCCTGCGCCTTCAGCTCGGTGGTGCGGATTTCAAAAGGCAGGTTGGGGGCAATGACGCGCAGCGCGTTCACCACGCGCTCCGTGCCCGCGGGCCCCACGATGTGCAGCTCTTCCGTGCGCCCCATGTTGCCCATGGTGAGCAGCAGGCCCGGCATGCCGCTCACGTGGTCCGCATGCAGATGCGTGAGCAGCACCAGGTCCACGGGCTTCAGGCTCAGCCCCGCCTCCTGCGCGGCTATCTGCGTGCCCTCCCCGCAGTCGATGAGCACGCCGTGCCCCTGGTAGCGCACCATCAGCGAGGTGAGCCACCGGTTGGTCAGCGGCAGCGTGCCGCCCGTCCCCAGCAGGCATACGTCTAGCATTGCGGCTTCATACTGCCATACCGCCAGCCCGTTTTCAAGTCCAATGTCCGCCGCAACCGAAATTGGAATTAGGATTAGGAAGAATGAAACAGCGTCCCCTTTCCTAATCTTAATTCCTAATCCTAATGCCGCTTGCGCCGTCAGGCGGAAGCGGTCACTCTTCCTCCTGCAGCGGGGCGTGTTCCAAATGCGCCTGGGTGACCTTGCGCTTGTCCGTTCCGGTGACGGTGACCAGGTAGTCTTTGATGCGCAGCTTCTCGCCGCAGGAGGGGAGGTGGCCCAGCTGGTCCGTGATGTAGCCGCCGAGGGTGGAGACGCCGGATTCCGGCTCAATCTCGCCGATGTCCGGCAGGTACTCGGAAAGGTCGAAGAGCGCGAGCGCGCCGCTGGCGATGTACTGCCCCGGCGCAATCGGGAAGAAGTCGCGCGCGGAGTCCGCCTCGAACTCGTCTTGGATGTCCGCGCCCACTATCTCCTCCAGCACGTCGTCCAGGAACACCAGCCCCAGCGCGTCCCCGTACTCGTCCACCACCAGCGCAAAGTGCGTCTTCTCCTTGGAGAAGAAGTTGAGCAGCGTGTCCAGCTTCATCGTCTCCGGCACCACCTTCAGCTCGCGCTTCACCTTCATCACGTCCGGCTCCGGCATGGTGGCCAGCTTCAGCATGTCCTTCACGTGCAGCCAGCCCTGCAGCGCGTCCAGGTGGCCGTCCACCAGCGGGAAGCGGCTGTGCGGGCTCTTGCTCACCAGCTCCAGGTTGTGCTGGAAGCCGTCGTTGATGTCCAGCATCTCCACGCTGCCGCGGGGCACCAGGATGTCGCGCACGGAGCGGTCGTTGAGCTCCAGGGCGTTCTTGGAGATTTCCGCCTCGGTTTCGGTGACCTCGTTGCTGCGGCCGCTCTCCTCCACGATGAGGGCGATTTCCTCCGCGCTGTGGGTGGTGTTGGGCACGTAGTGGGGGTCCACGCCGAAGAGGTGGTGCGCGATGAAGTTGGCGGTGTTGTTGAAGAGGTAGACGAGTGGCTTGGTGAGCTTGGCGAAGCGCTTCATCCACGGCGCGGTGAGCAGCGCCACCTCCAGCGGCTTGCGGATGGCCAGGCTCTTGGGCACCAGCTCGCCCAGCACCACGTGCGCAAACGTGAACAGGGAGTACGCCACCACGTACGAGATGACGCTCACCGCCTGCGGCGCCAGGTGGCAGAAGTACGCCAGCGGCGGGGCAATGAGCTCCTCGATGAACGGCTCGCCCATGTTGCCGAGGGCGAGGGAGGCGATGGTGATGCCGACCTGGTTGGCGGAGAGGTAGGCATCCAGGTGGCGCACGATGTGCAGTGCGGTCTTGCGGCGCTTGGCCGCGCCCTTGCTGTCGCCCTCCGTCTCCAGCAGCTGGCTCTCGCGCACGCGCGCGCTCGCAAATTCGTTCGCCACGAAAAACGCGTTCACGAACAGGAAAAACACAATCCCGATGATGAACAGCAGGATGGACGACAGGCTCGGGAAGCTCCAGGTGACTTGCGCCGCTTCCTCCGCGCTCAGGAACAGGTTCATGGGTGGTGGTTACAGCTTTTCAAAGGTGCCCTCGTCGCGACGCTGCAGCACGGTGAACCCGGCCTTCTTGGCATCGGTGATGGAGAGCGGGGCGGTGATTTTCGGCACGTTCACGTTGCCGATCTTCTTGCGCACCGGGTTCTTGCAGTACATGCAGCGCGTCAGCGGCTCGCGGTCCGCCGGCCGCATCAGTTCAAAGCCCTTCCGGCACATCGCGCAGGAGCGGTGCGGGTCCTCCGGGTGCTCGGAGATGTATTCGTAGATGGGCATGCGCGCTTGTTCGTGAAGACGAAAATTGCGGGCTACTCGTTGAATAGCCCGCAGAAAAGTTTTTTATTGCTGCCTCAACTCGCCCGGGCTTACCAGCTAGACTTCGTCACGCCGGGAATCATGCCGGCGTTGGCGAGCTCGCGGAAAGCGATACGGGAAAGGTGGAAGCGGCGCAGGAAAGCGTGGCGGCGGCCCGTCAGCTCGCAGCGGTTCACCTGGCGAACCGGGGATGCATTGCGCGGGAGCATTGTCAGACCCACGTAGTCGCCTTCTGCCTTCAGCTTGGCGCGGAGCTCCGCATAGCGGGCCGCGACGGCTGCCTTCTTCTTGTTTCTCTCTATCCAGCTCTTTTTAGCCATAATTTGTGTGCGGAGTATTTACACCACCCGCGGTTTTTTGTCAAGCTCAATCTGGAAATTTGTGAAAAAATATTTTGCGGGCGCGCGGCGTCCTTGCCATGCGCGCGCGCAGGTGGTACGCTGTACGGCATGAAATCTGCATTGATAGGCATGCTGTTGGGCTCCGCCACGTGCTGGGCGGCGGTGAGTTTCGACCACACGTTCGGCGACCACATGGTGCTCCAGCAGGGGCAGGATATCCCCGTGCGCGGCGAGGCCACCGGCGGCGGCGACGTCACCCTCACCTTCGGCGGCACCACCGTGAAGGCCAAGAAGAGCGGCAAGCGCTGGGAGGCCGTGCTGCCCGCCATGAAGGCCAACGCCAACGGCGAGAGCCTCACCGTGCAGCAGGGCGGCGACTCCGCCGAGCTGAAGGACGTGGTGGTGGGCGAGGTTTGGTTCGCCTCCGGCCAGTCCAACATGCTGCGCCGCATGGACGAGATGGCGGACAAGGGCACGGCCATCCCCGCCTCCGGCAACAAGGACATCCGCTTCTTCCATGCGGAACCCCAAGTGCACACCGGCAACTCCACCTACGGCGCCAAGGAGAAGGATATCCTCAACAACAACGCCATGTACGTGGGCAAGTGGGCCGTCAGCGCCCCGGAAACCACGCCCCGCATGTCCGCCGTGGCCTGGTACTTCGCCCAGGAGCTTCAGAAGCAGCTGGGCGTCCCCGTGGGCATCGTCCACGCCTCCCTCGGCGGCTCCGAGATGATGGCCTGGATTCCCGAGACCGTGCTCAAGAAGAAGTACCACGACTGCATGAGCGCCAAGTGGTTGGACAGCCGCTACATGAGCGACTGGGTGCGCGGACGCGCCCGCAAGAACATCGGCGGCGACCTGAACATGCCGCACCCCTACAAGCCCGGGTACCTCTTCAAGTCCGGCGTGCAGGACTGGGTGGACTTCCCCATGAAGGGCGTCATCTGGTACCAGGGTGAATCCGATGCGGAAATCCAGGACATGAAGCAGAACTACGAGCTGCTGGCCGACCTCATCGGCGGCTGGCGCGCGGAGTTCAAAAAGCCCGACATGCCGTGGATCCAGGTGCAGCTGCCACGCATCAACGACAATACCCCGCTGCGCGCCTACTGGCCGGAGTTCCGCGAGGTCCAGCAGCAGTCCCAGGACAACATCCCCGGCGTCTACACCGTCGCCACCGTGGACCTCGGCTCCACCAACAGCGATGTCCACCCCGCACGCAAGACCGAGGTGGGCCAGCGCCTCGCCTATGTGGCCGCCGCCAAGGTTTACGGCAAGGACGTGGAGTACAGCGGCCCGCAGGTGGCCTCCGCCAAGCCCGCAGGCAGCACCCTCAAGGTCACCTTCAAGCACGCCAAGGGCCTCACCACCACCAACGGCTCCGCCCCCACCGGATTTGAGATTGCCGGCAGCAACGGCAAGTTCGAGGACGCCACCGCCACCCTCAAGGGCGACACCGTGGAGCTCTCCGCCCCCGGCGTGAAGAAGCCTGTCAAGGTACGCTACGGCTGGAAGGTATTCTTCGAGCCCAACCTCGTCAACGACGCCAAGCTCCCCGCCGTTCCCTACGCCGGCATGGACAAGAAGTCCAAAAAAGGCAAGAAGAATTGACAATTTACGATTGACAATTGACGATTTTGAAAGAGAGCGCACGCTCCGCGCGCGGCAATTTCAAAGCCCATCTGGCATTCTGCCAGATGGGCTGAGTTGTATTGCGCCGCCAGGCGCACTAATCTATACAATTGTAAATCGTCAATTGTAAATTGTAAATTACTCCTCCCTGTTACCCAACGCTCACGGTCGCCCGGGTGTCATTGTCCGCATGGACGATGAAGAAAACACCACCATCGGGGATTTCAACCGCACGCTGTTCCGCGGGTGTCCCGCGGGTTCCCTGCAGCTGGCGGGAGAGCTAACCGAGCGCTCCCTGGGCTACCCCCTCAACGTGATGAGCCTCCTCTACTACGAGTGCGGCGACACCCTGACCACCGACGATGAAAGCGCTCCCCTCCATTGAGCCCCGCTGGATGCGCCGCGTTTTCGCCCGGCTCATCCTCCGCCTCCCCCGCTCCCGCCGCATGGGCAGTTTGTAGCAAGAAGGCCCAGCCGTACCGGCTGGGCCTTGCTCAATCTCCGCGCGCAAAGCGCGCCGAATTTTCAAATAGTACCTAGTACATAGTACCTAGTAAATCACTTGCGGCGCCTGCGCGCGGCCAGCGCGCAGAGCGCAAGCAAGGACAGCGTGCCTGTGGTCGGCTCCGGAAGCAAGCGCAGGGCCACCACGTTCTTGTGGATGGGATCCCAGTTGTACACCAGCGCGTAGGTGTTCTCGTCCAGCTCGGTGAAGACGCGGCTGGCATCCATGTCGAAGTTGCGCCAATTCACGAAATCAAGCTGGGTAAACCGCTTGACCTCGGCACCCTGCTGGATGTAGAGCTCCTCCACGCTGTCGTACAGGTAGTAGTACTCGGGGGCGCCTTCTCCCTTGAAGTAATCGAACAGGAAGGCGTTCATATCCTGACTGGGTCCCACGTGCAAGCTGTCCTGCAGCAAGACCCCTTCCTTCAGCGTGACGCTGGAACCCATGATGAGACCGTGACTGTCCTGCGCGTAGCTCACGTCCAGCGTGGAGCCGGCCTCCATCACCAGGTTGGCGTTCAGCGTGGCGCCTTCAAGCACGTTCAACACGCCGCCATCCTGCGCTTCGGGAGCGGTGGCGGCGGCGATGACGACCGTTGCTTCGTGGGTCTCGTCGAACACATTCTCGGAGGTGTTGAAGCCCACCGTCTTGTTCGTGCCGATGGTCAGCTCCTTGAGCTCGATGGAGGCTTCCTCTTCAACGTTCGCGAACGCGATGTCACCTCGGATGGCACGCACGTTCTCCACGTTCTCCGCCGCGGAGGAATGCGTCAGCTTCAGCGTGCTTTCGCCGTCCGCAGCTTCGTTCACGATGGTGGTCACATCAAGCTGGTTGGCAATGGTCACATCCTCTTCGGAATTCACCCTGAGCACATCGGCCGTCACCTGGGCGGACGTCTGATCAATGGTGTACTTGAAAGCTTCGCCGCCGGCAGGGCCGTCGGTGTTCTTGACAACGACGCCGCCCTCACTGGAGCTGAACGTCACGCCGTTGTTCGTATCCTCGATGCCCTCCTCGAACGTGACTTCCGCCTCGGGGACGATGGTCACCTCGGCCGGGGTGGTGTAGCCGCTGATGGTGCCGGAGTCCGTCACCGTGATGTTGAGGTTGGAATATGCACCATCTATATACAGCGTGCCGCCGGAGACATAGAAGGTGTTGGTCAGCTCGTGGAGGTCAAGGACCTCGCCAACGGAAACATCACCGGACTGTACGAAGTAGGTGGTGTAGTCGGCTAAGGCTTCTTCAAGGATGATGCGGCCGTTGGACTGGACACCATAGCTATGGTCGGCCCACCGGGCGGTGGAACCACCGGTGATGGTGCCGCCGTTCACCACCTGCACGTACTCTTCAACGCCCAGGTAGTAGTTGGCGTTCATATCGGTCACCACATCGCCGTTGAGGTCGAAGTGCACATCTTCCGCAACCTCGCTGAAGCCGCCACCCAGGGTGACTTCGGTGAGGCTGACGGTGCCGGCGTTGGTGATGGCGTTGCTCAGGGTGCCGCCGGTCATGCCGAAGCTGCCGAGACCCACCGTGGCACCGGCAACGACGTTGTCGATGTTGGAGAGGGTGACGGCTTTGTCATCGGTGTACACCATGGAGTTGGTGAGCTTGTTGGCAATCTCGACATCCTGCTTGGCGGTGATGTCGGCGTTGGTGATGGTGTAGCTCTCATTCCCCAGGCTGTACACCGAGTTGTTGGCGGAGGTGGTGATGGTGGTGCCCTGAGCCGTACCGGCAATGGAAATGCCCGCAATGTCCAGCACGCCTTCAGCGCCCACCGTCAGGTTGGTGTTCACGTTGGCCTCCAGGGAGTCCGTCACCGCCAGCGCGCCGTTGAAGTTGACCGTCTTGCCGCCGTTGACGACAATCGTGCCGATGGTGCCGTCCTTCAGGTTCACCGTGCCGTTCTTGACCCTCAGGCTGAGCAGGTTGGTGATGCCGTTCAGGTTCATGGTCTGGTCATTCTCCTTGCCCAGGTGGCCCTGCACGCCGGCGGCGTTGATGTTGCCGTTCACGTTGATGGTGTTGGAGGCATAGAAGTCCACCAGCTGGTCGCCGATGATATCCAGGTCCACGCCAATGTTGGCGACTCCGGTGTTCCAGAGCCCCGTGGTGTTGCTGGAGCGGTCTCCGTTGAACACCAGCTTGGACATGTTGCCGAACTGTGAGTTGCTGTAGTTCACGCGCCCGCGGATTTCCAGCGTGCCCTCGAAGTTGGAGAGGCGGATGCTGCTGTCGTGCCCTCCGGTGCTGCCGATGTTGTAGATCAGGCGCCCGGCGAAGGGGTCGCTCTCCTGCCCGGCGAAGGTGTAGGCTCCGGTACCGCCGACTTCCAGCGTGCCGGTTCCCTCCGCGCTCACCGCTCCCAGGGTGGACACGTTGTCCTTGGTGGCCGTCACCTTGGCGCCGTCCATCAGGTGGATGAGGCCCTCGTTGGAGATGGAGACATCGGCCACGTTCAGGGTGCCGCCGGCCATGTTCCACACGCCGCTTTCCCCGATGGTGACGGAGTGCGTCGCCAGTGCCGAGGTCAGCACGCCGTCGATGTTCGCCACGTCCGCGCTCAGGGTGTGTCCCTCAGGATTCACGGTCACCATGGCCCCGGCGTCAACCGTGATGCCGGCGGCGGTGATATTCGAGCCCAGCGTCACCTCTGCGGATGTCCCGGAGGCCGCGAAGCGGGCCGCGTCGCCCGTGGCGAAGGAGACCGGCTCCTCGGAACCGTCGACGTGCCACGGGGTGGTCTCCGTGTCGGTGGTCCAGGTGCCCGCGCCGCCGTTCCACACGAGGTTGCGGGAAAGGATCTCATAGCTGAGCTGGCCGTTGTTGGAGAAGGTCCAGGCGCGCCCGGTCACGGTGACGCCGGTGATGTGGTCCGCCGCGGTGGCGGTGAGGGCGGTGAGGTCCACCGCGCTGTCGCCCGTGAAGAGGGTGTAGGTGTGGCCCTCACCCTCCTGCAGTTGGGAGATGTTGAAGATGATGTCGTCCGCGAATGCGACCGAGCCCGTACCATTGTTGGCAATGCCCGCCGTGCCGAACAGCACCGTGCCGTTCAGTTGGAGCGCGCCCGTGTTGGTGAGCGTGTTGGCCGCACCCATGGTGAGGCTGTTGAGCGTGAGCTCCCCGGCGTTCGCCAGCGTGGCGCTGTTCGTCATGGTGGTGAGACCGGTGACGGTTGTGCTTCCGGCTTCCACCGTGTAGCTGCCGCCCTGCAGGTTGAGCGCCCCCAGCGTGGCGGTGCCCTTGCTCACAACGGCGCCTTCGCTGACGGTCAGGTTCGTGGAAGCGGCGCTCTCCGTGAAGGTGAGCGTGCCCGCGCCCGTCTTGGTCAGCTCCTTGCCGCCGTCCGCGCCAAGGGCCATGACGCCCACGGAGAGTGTGTCCGCCGCGCCCACCACGTTGATGGTGGCGTTGGCGCGGACCTCCATCCTCTCAATCTCGTTCTCCGTGCCGGTGACGGTGATGCTGCCGCCATAGGTGTTGAAGCCGCGGTTGTTGGAGGATTTCGTGATAAGGGAGTAACCGTTGAGGACCAGGTTGGACGCCATGGTCTCGCTGCCGCTCTGCGCGGACAGGTCAAGCGTGGCCACATGCTCGGCATCCGTGCCGTTCAGGGTTACGGATGCAACGTGGCCGCCGCCCCAGCCCAGGGCATCGTTGTTGCCGGTGAACTTGAGGACACCGCTACCGTTGATAACGACCGTGCCGTTGTTCGCCAGGAAGCCGGATGCCTGCCCCTGACGGGAGGAAATCACCATGCCGCCGTCGTTGATGGTCAGGGTGGTGAGGGAGCTCTGCCTTCCGGCACCCAGGTTCAGCGTCCCTGCGTCCACGGTGTACTCGCCGCTAATCAGGTTCTCTGCCCCCAGCACAAGCGTGCCGCCGGCCTCAATGTCGATGTCGGCGACATCCACCGGGCTCGTGTTGTTGAGCGTGAAGGAGCCGCCGTTGCTGATGGTCAGGCCCACCAGGGAGTCCTCCGCGTGGCTCAGCGTCACCTCATGGGAGCCGGTGGTCAGCTTGCTGTTGGTGAGCTTGTTGCCGATGGTGACTGCGCCCGTGCCTGCTGCCGTCACGGTCACGTTTGCGCCCGTGATGGTGATACCGTCTTTACCGATGCCGTACTGGGTGTTGTTGGGGAAGGTGATGGAGCCGCCGCCGGCAAGGCCGGTGATGCTCAGGCCGTACTTGTCCAGCGCCAGCGTGCCGCCCTCCTCCAGGTTCAGGTGGGAGCCGTCGTCACCCCAGAAGGAGGCGTTGCCGGTGTTCGCCAGCGTCACCGTGCCGCCGCCCTTGATGTTCAGGGTGGCGTTGGAACCGCCGCCAACGCTGAGATCCAAGGCCTTGTTCACCGCGACGGAGCCGGCGACATCCAGCGTGCCGTGGCTAAGCGTCAAATCTCCGGAGGACACCGTGACGGAGCCGGTGACATTCAGCGTGCCGTTGCTAAGCGTCAAAGCTCCGGAGGATACCGTCAGGTTTCCTGTGACCGTTGCATGGGTTTGCGCGGTGGTCAACTCCATGGAACCCACGGTACCGCCGCCGATGTTGATCACCTGGTTGTCACCGCCAGAGAGGGTGAGCTTGCCGGCGCCCGCCAGCTCAGCAATGCTTACCTTGTTTTTCCATGTGCTTTCGATGGTCAGGTTTGCATTCAGGGTGAGCTTGCCGGCAATCTTGAGTGTGTCCGGTTTGCCTGCCTGCTGGTCGTTGTCTGAATCCCGGACGTGGATGGTGCCGGCGTGGTTGTCGACCGTCACGTTGTTCACCACCGTCTCGGGGGAGTGTACCCAGAGGGTGCCGCCATCCAGGGCAATCGTGTCAAAGGAACTCAGGTCCACATACCATTTCTGGTAGCCCCCGCTCGTGCTCATCTTGCCGAGCCTGAGGGTTATGCCCTGGAGCGTCAGCGTGCCGGTCGCCTGTGTGCGGGTGGCATGCTCCTTGTCATTCAGCACACCCTCTAAATCCGTGTTCACCGTGAGGGTGATGTTGCCGTCGCCCGAGATGCCCTTGAGCAGGCTGCTTGCGTTGCCCGCATCGCTCAGCGTGACCGTGTGGCCGGCTCCCACGCTAATGGCGCCCGCGTACGCGCCCGCGTCCAAGGTCTGGTCGGCGTTGATGTTCCACGTGGTGCCGGAGGCAATGTTCACGCTCTCCAGGCCCAGGATTGCCGTGCCGGTGGTGAGGGTGCCCTTCACCACATCCAGGGAACCGGCAGTCAGGGTGCTGCCGCCTTCCGCAGCGATGGTCACGGTGGGAGCCTCTGCATCCGCCTTGCCCACCACAATGCCGCCCGCCACCACGTTCTCGGAGACGGTAGCCTCCGCATTCGTGAAGAAGTTGGCAACCATGCCGGATTCAAACTTGCGGCCCTCGCTCCAGTTGGCATCCGTGTAGTTCCACTTTCCGGTGTCGGCCCCGTTGTTCCAGTCAACGGAGCGGGAGAGCTGGAAGGAGATGGTGCCGTCCTCGCCGAACGTCCATTCCTTGCCGGCGGTGCCGCCCGCCACGGTGATGTTGTTGGTGTTGTACCCGCTCAAGTCAACCGCGTTACCGGAGAAGAGCGTGTAGGTGGTGACCCCCTCCAACTCGGAGAAAGCCAGGTTGGTGATATCGAAGTGGATGTTGCTGCCGAAGTTGATGGTGCCGCTGCCGTTGTTCTGGATGGAGTTCTCACCGAATACGATCGTGCCGCCCAGGGTCATGGCACCGGTGTTCACCAGCGTGGACCCGCTGTTCAGCGTCACGCCGTTGGCAATGTTTGTGGTGCCGCCGAACGTGGCCTGCTTGTTGGCGGTCACGTCCAGGGAAGTGACGGTTATGGTATTCGAGAAGGCGACGTCCGTGTCCGCGTAAAGCTTCAAAGCGCCGCCCGTTTGGGTGATTTTCGCCTTCACCTCGGTGGCGTTGGAGGAGAACTTCAGCTTCGTGGTGCCGTTGAGCAACTCGAATTCACCGGTCCACGCGGAGATGTTGCCGCTGTAGGTGTAGTCCATATAGCGACCGCTGTTGACCGCCGCCACGAACTTGCCGTTGCCGGACCAGATGCCGGTATTGTTCATTACATTGCCCTCGTTGCCGAAGGCTCCGTTCCTCCAGCCATAGCCGGCGCTGCCGTTGGTCAGCTTGATGTTGTAGTCGAGCGTGCCCGTCCAATTGCTCATCCAGCCGTTGAAGCCTTTCAGCTCCAGCGTGGACAGGGAGGTGCGCAACCCGCTCATGTCGCGGGATCCGTTGGCGTCGAGGTCGGTGACGCGCACCGTGCCAGTCCAGTTGCCGCCGAGATTAATCGAACCCTTGGCGTATGAACCGTTTTCCAGCGCGTACGTGCCGGTGCCCGCCAGCGTGGCCGCGGCGGTTGAACCGCCCTGCAGTACCACGTCCTTGCCAATGTTGATGGTCTTGTCGCTCGCGCTGATGCTGCCGGCGGACACCGTGCCCGCACCCGTCAGGGAGAGGGAGGCGTTGTCGCCGCTCAGCGCAAGCTTGGTGGCAGTCAGAGTATTGCCTTCCATGGCGAACTCGTAGGCGGCAGCGTTCACTGTGACGACACCTGCCGTGATGTTGTCGCCGAGAGTTACCTTCTTGACATCGGCTGTGTTGTCGAATGCAACGTTGTCTCCTGTGGTGAAGGCAGCCGATTCTGCTCCTTTACTCCAATTTTGGTCCGTAGTGTTCCACTCGCTGCTGGTGGCGTTTCCCGCCCACACCAAGCCTTCCACAGGGGCAGGGGCCGTGCTGGTCAAGTGGGCTGCCGCCATGATTTGCGCCTGGTCGTACGCTCCGCTCAAAACCTTCAACTCGGCAATCTGACCGGCGAAATTGTCGCGGTTGTTATTCGCGGCGCTGGCGCCGATATAGGAACATTCACCGCCGGGCATGTTGGAGTTCCCAATCGTCTTGCTCCCTACGAGCTCGCCGTTGATGTACGCCTTACCCGTGTTGGAATCCATGTCGTACGTGAACGCAACGTTCACCCACTGCCCGGCACTGACGGTCAGGGCATCATAATTGTTGTGCGCTATCCACTTGGTCAGAATGTCGGCCTTCCCGCCATTGAGACCAAATCCCATACCTTTTTCCACACCGTCGCCCGTGCCGAAAAATTCCTGCTCGCCAGAGGTGGAATCCAACTTCACCCAAGCCATCACAGTGTAGCTGTTATGCTCATTGTTGCCGGTGTTCAGGTTGCCTGCTCCCGAAGTCCAGTAGGGGTTCGTACCAACCTTGATGTACTGGCCGTCCGCAAAGGTGATGGCCTTGCCCAAATCGGCATCCAGCCAATAGTTGCCAACCTGTGTACCCTTAACCATGTAGGAATCCACGTATGTGGCGCTGCCGTTGCCTTTCCATTCATAGGTGAGGGCGGGGCCGGAAATCTTCGTGTCGGCAGACATGCTGCTCTCAAACGTCCACGTGGCATCCTCGAATGCCTGTGCCCGCTGCCCTGCGAGGAGGGCGGCGCCGGTAGCAACGGCGATGGTGCCGGTGCTGAGTGTCGTGAAGGACACGGAAGCGATGGCAGCGACGAGGGCTGCTTGGAGCTTGTTGGGAAGTCTAAGTTTCATGATGGTTGCTTAGGTTCGAGGTTGATTTTCGGTTGATGTCGAAGAGGTTTCCGCGTGCTACACACACGCGAGATGTGCGGGGAGTGTACAGTATTCCCAAACCTTATGCAAGCCGAATTTTGCAAAAAGGTTGAAAATTTTATCGGTTGCGGCAAATTCCGCGAAAATCCGCCAAATTCCGCTACGGGGCACTGTGGGCGGCGGAAGGGGCATTTTCAACGCGTTGCGCGCTCCAACAGTCCTACAGTATTGGGAATACTGTAGTTGTATTTACAATCTACAATTTACGATTTACCCGTCTTCGCCCCTGCGGGGCTACGCCGAGGCAAGCAATTTGGAAAGTTCGCCGCGCCGTGTCACGCCATAGCTTTAGCGGCGGCGGAGCCTAACTTACAAATTGTCAATCGTCAATCGTCAATTGTAAATTGAGCATGGCTTGGGCCATGCGGTTGCCTTGTGCGGCGGCGTGTTGGAGGGCGGTGACGGCTTTTTCGGTGTCCTTGTCGATGAGACGCCCTTCTATCAGGCACATGGCGAGGACGAAGAGGGCGACGTGATCGCCGGATTGGGCGGCGGCCTCCAGGTCCGCCACGTCGGCGCGGGATTTGAGCTGGGCGAAATAGACGCGTGCGAGCTGGTCCTGGGCGGCGGAGTGGCCGTTGAAGGCGGCGTTGCGGAGGTGCTGCGCGCCTTGTGCGGCGTTTCCGGCCTTGAATTCGGCAGCGGCCATTTCGTATTCCTCATCGGGTGTGGGCATGGCGGTCAATGTTTCTTGGAGTTTGGTTTGACGGAG
Organism: Akkermansia sp.; assembly: GCA_030531305.1. Lineage (GTDB taxonomy): Bacteria > Verrucomicrobiota > Verrucomicrobiia > Verrucomicrobiales > Akkermansiaceae > Akkermansia. Next base: position 18,806 of record JAUNNT010000002.1, on the reverse strand, counting down.
ACGCCGTGGGTGGCGTCGCCGATGGCTTGGCGGAGCTTCTGGTGGTCCTCGAAACTGCGTGGCAGCTCCTCCGGCCCCCAGGCCTTCTGGGCGAACGCGGCGGCGGTTTCGGCGATCATGCCGCGCAGGTCCTCATAGGTGTAGCCGTTGGAGCGGAGGTCGATCATATCGTTCCACACGGCGAAGGCGGCGCCGAGCAGCTGCGGGTGCCCGGCGGGAAGCCGCTCGGCCAGCGGCCGCCCCTGCGCGCCGATCTGGTTGGGCACGAAGTTCTCGTACAGTCCCTTCAGGTTCTTGTCCATGCGGTAGTAGTTGGCGAAGGGGACGATGTAGAGCTGGCTGTCCATGGTGTTGATGATGTCGTATCCCTCGTTGATGGCGGGCCAGGGGAGGTTCCAATCCTTGCTCCAGATGTTCATCTGCACGCCCTCCGCGGTGACGGGTGTGCTGCCCTTCTTCATGGTGAGGCTGCCCCACAGGCGCGGCGTGTAGCCGCGGGACTTGATGTGCTTGAGCATGGCATCCGTGAACCTGCGGTAGTCCTCGCTGTCGCCCTTGAACTCGTCCGCGCCGATATGCACGGTGCAGCCTTCGAACACCGCGCGGCCGGACTTGCCGGGCAGCAGGTACTCGTCCCACAGGCCCTTGATGAATTCCAGCGTCTCCGGCTTGGATGCGTCCAGCTCCTCGATGCTCCTGGGGTCGGCGGTCTTGAGCATGAGCTCCGGGCGCACGCGAGTGAGGGCCAGCGCGTGCGCGGGGGCGTCGAACTCCGGCACGATGTTCACGCCGCGCGCCTTCGCGTAGTCGATGAGCCGGCGCATCTGTTTCTTGGTGTAGGAGACGTCCTTGGCGGTGAGCGGTGTGCCGTCCTTGCCCTTGACCTTGGATTCCATGCGGAAGGCGGCGTAGGCCTCCTTGAAGGGGTCGCGCCCGGCCTTGGTGTACTCGTCCAGGAAGATGAAATTGTCGTTGAGGTGGAGCTGGAGGTCGTTGAGCTTGTACCAGGCCATGGTGTCCACCACCTGCTTGAGGAACTCGTACGGCACGGGCAGGCGGCCCACGTCGAACACGAAACCGCGCACGGGGTAGCGGGGAATGTCCGTTATGTATCCGGCGGTGAGCTTGTGGCCCTGGCGCAGCATCTGCAGCAGCGTGCGCGTGCCCCAGTACAGCCCGGCGGGGGAATTGGCGATGATGGTGACGCTGCCGGGGTTCAACTCCTCTTCATGAATGGTCAAATTGTACCCCTCGCTTCCCAGGCTGGGGTCCGGCGTCGTGTTGAGCTCCAGCTTCACGGCGGCGTTCTTGGCATCCGCAGCGGGCATTGTGAACTCCTTGAGCAGGTCATCCTGCACGTCCTTCATGCACGGCGGTATGGAGATGCCGCGCTTGGCCACCTTGGCCAGGTCCAGCGTTTTCGGGCGCTCGTGGAAGCAGCCCCAGCCCAGCACCTGGGGGATGGTTTGCGGCGCGTTTGCCCTGCCGCCCTTGGGCTGCACGGGGTCCACCTGCACCACGTATTCTCGGCTCACGGCTTTCTCGCTGCCGCGCGTGAGCTCGAAATTGAGGCGCACTTTGGCGTTCGGGCCGTGCACCTTGCCGTCCAGGCCGATGATTTCCTCGTAGTCGGAGTGGATGATGCGCACGTCCGTGCCGTCGATTTGGGGAATCTCCAGCTGCTTGGCGAGCATGTCCAGCTTTTCGGGAATGTCCAGGTTGTCGGCCTCCTCCTGCAGGGTGGCGTGGAGGGGGCATGCCGCCAGCGCGGCGGCCAGCATGATGGCGTGGTGCGTTTTCATTGCAGGAATTGTCTGGCCAGGGATTCCCCGCTCACCGTGGGCACGATGAACAGGCCGAACTTGGCGCGCGTGGCGCCCACGTACAAATCGTCCATGTCGAACCCGCGGCTCTCCTGCAGACCGGGGATGTCCGCCAGGATGACGAAGGGCGCCTCCAGCCCCTTGAAGCGCTTGATGGTGTCGCCGTAGATGCGGGTGGAGCCGGGGGCGGTGCAGCGTGCCAGGCGCGCCCACATCTCATCGTTGCTTTCGCCCTCCTCCGGGCTGATGTCCAGCACGTCCGCGAGGAAGCCCAGGCAGCGGCGCTTGTTGCCCACCCGCCACGGGGTGAGCACCGCAATGTCGCTCGGCGAGGCGTGGATGTCGTCCCGCGACAAAATGGCCTGGATGATGGCTCGGACGGCATCGGCGCGCGCTGCGGGGTCGTCGTTCCCCGGGGCGATCTGCACCTGTGCGCCGCCGAGCTTGAGCGGCTCCATGGTCTCGCCCGCAGGCAGCATGGCGGCGCTGAATGCGGCAATCTCCTGCGCGTTTCTGAGGTTGCGGCGCAGGCGCACGCGCGTGGGCAGCTCCGGCAGCGGGCTGCGGTGGTCGTAGATGCTCTGGTTGGCGTCCGCGAAGATGTAGAGCCTGCCCTGCGGCGCAAGGCAGGCGCGCACGATGTCCCACCACGCCTCCTTGAAGTCCTGCGCCTCGTCCACGAAGATGTAGTCGTACGGCGTCTGCGCGGAAAGGTACTCTTTAATGGCGGGGTAGGCGTCCTCGCCGAAGAATCGCGCCTTGTCGGCGGTGGAGATGAGGTCCTGCCGCCCTGCGGGGATGAGTGCGTGCTCGATGCAGTACTCGTGGAAGTTGGAGATGGTGAGGTTGCGGCCCTCGAATTCGTGCAAGGCGGGGTCTCGCCGCAGGGAGTCGCACAGGTTCAGGTTGTAGCAGAGCATCAGGAAGCGCTTGCCCTCCCCGTGCAGCGCAGCCAAGCGCGCCAGCTCGCGGCACGCCATCACGGTCTTGCCGGAACCCGCGCAACCCTCTACGCGCACCCCGCCCGTGCTTTCCTCCAGCAGCGGCAGCAGATTCGCGATGTCCGCCCCCGCATCCTCCATGATTTGAAGGTAGCTCTCGAAATCACGCCGGAACATGATGGACGGCGCCAGGTAGTTCTTCAACGCCTGCATCAGCTCCGGCGTCATGTTCTTTCCGAACCGCCCCTTGTGTACGAACAGGGAGTCGATGCGCGCCTCCAGGTTGTCGTGCAGCGCCGCCGTGCCGCACACGTAGAGGGTGTCCAGCGGCACGTTGCTCTTGTTGCTGATGGCCTGGTCCTGAGCAATGGCATCCTCCGCAAAGTTGACAGGCACGCAGTTGGTGAGCACGGCCATGCAGCGGAACTCCGGCTGGTACTTGGAATCCTCGGACACCACCTTGGATTCCACCAGGCCCTTCATCAGGCGCTTGCTGCACAGGAACGCCTGGTTGAGCGGGCTCTGCTTCTTGCCCAGCGACACCCACGCGGCGCCGTCCCCGCCGGGCTGGTGCTCCCAAATCCCGTTGCGGATGCGAGCATTGCGCCAGTCCTTCACCTCCACCGTCACAATCCCGCGCCCGGGCACCAGCACGATGAAGTCCGCCTCGAAGTTCACATAGTCGTCCTTCACCTGGTACAGCGCCCAGTAGTCGTAGAACACCATCCAATCGTCCGGCAGCTTCTGCAGGACGTCGAAGACGATGCGCTCGCCGCGCTGGTCGCCATGCGACTTGAATGGAGGAAAGATTTGCGCCATGCGCTCCACTTTACCAAATCACCGCCCCAATGTCCAGCTTGCGCGGTTAGAATGCGCACCCGAAGCCCACGCGGAAGCCGTGGGCGAGCCGGCGGCGTCCCTCCAGGTGGGCAGGGCCAGTAATACGGCTATGGCAAGCAAGCGTTTCACGGCGTTTCTCTACCCCCTATAATGCACGGCATGGGCAAAATGATGAAAAAAAGGAGAGCATTCCTAGAACCCGAGCAGCCGCCCCAGCGCGGTGGAGTGGGAGAAGGTGTTGCGGATGCAGTAGGAGCCGTGCCCCTGCAGGCGGAGGTCGAACAGGGTGGCCTTGCCCAACAGGTAGGGAATGAGCGTTTCCGTGCGGCGCACATGCAGCTGCACGCCCTGCGAGGCGCAGATGAGGCTGTGCAGCTTGCGGACCGTCACCTGTCCCGGATCAAGCGTGTCTGCGGTGATGCCGCCCACGGCGCGCACCACCACGGTGCCGCGCCCGCTCGCCACATACGCGCGGATTTGCCCCATGCACCAGGCGGGCAGCCACAGCCGCCAGCGTGCGTGAAGCTCCACACCGCCGGAGACGGCCACGATGTCCGCCGGGGTGACGTAGTAGCGCTGGCCGGGTTCCAGGGTGATGACGTGAAAGTACTCGTCGGGGTCGTTGGAGGTGATGTTGACCTCGTGCGTGCGGGGGCTGTCATCAGGGTTGGAGAAGCGGGTGAGCAGGGTCAGCCCGCAGCGGCGGCTCATGTACCAGTAGCGCCAGGAGAGCAGCATCTGCGTGCCCTTGCGCAGCTTGCTGTCCTCAAACTCCGTGTAGCCGGCGGTGTACGCCTCGTCCCGCACCAGCAGGCAATCCCCCGGCGGCACGGGTACGGCGGTGAGCTTCACACCCTTCTCGCCCTCCGCGGGCGCGGGATCCTCCGCCGTCTCGCCGTCGCAGAAGCAGACGGGGGCGCACGCCTCCACCAGCGGCGCCCAGATGTAGTAGAGAAGCGGCTGGATGCACAGCACCACCGGAATCACGAGCCACGCATAGCGCAGCGCGGCTTCCGGCGGCATCTGCGTGCACAGGGCGCCCCACAGGGCGACAAAGAGGATGATGGACCAGGTGAGCAGGGTTTTCATGGCGGGGAGGGGTTACAGGTGGATGATGTGCGGGATGGCGACGTCGTGTTCATCGGTGGGCACATGCGGCAGCATCTGCTCCGCGAAGGCGGCGGCGGCTATGTGCGCGTGCGTGCAGAGCGGCAGGAAGCGGTCGTAGTACCCGCCGCCGTAGCCCAGGCGCGCGCCCGCCTCCGTGAAGGCAAGCCCCGGCACCAGCACCAGGTTGAACTCCTGCGGCGCCACCACCGGCAAATCCTCCGCGGGCGCGGGGATGCCGAGCGCGGCGGGCACCAGCTGCGCGGCGGGGTCGGTCACGTGGTGGAACGCCATGCGGTGCCGCGCGCCGCAGCGCGGGAAGCAGAAGCGGTGCCGTGGGTACTCCTCCAGCAGCGGCAGCAGGTCCACCTCGTGCGGCAATGCGGCGTACACCGCCACCGTGAGCGGCTTTTCACAGCAGAGCAGGGGAGCCAGCAAACGGCGCAGGGCGGCTGAACGCCGCCCTGTGGGGTCTTGCGCCGCCGCGGCCTTCAGCGTGGAAAGCATGGTGCGGCGCAGCTCTTGCTTGGTGGGTTGCATCAATCGTTGCCGCCGGGTTCCGGGATGCGGCCGAAGAGCGCCAGCATGCGCCCGGTGTTTCCCTTTTCCATGCGGTAGGAGTAGAAGGTCTTCAGATCGTCCGCGGTGTCCAGCCCGCTGTCCGTGATGTTCTCCGGCAGGAGCCCCGCTTCCGTGAGCTCCTCCTTGATGCGGGTGACGATGTCCACCTCGTAGTGCGGCGGGCGGATACAGGGGGAGATGACGGCCAGGCAGTTGATGGGCTGCACGCCCAAAATCTTCTTCATGGCGGACAGGGCCTCGCCCACGATGTTCTGCTGCGTGCCCAGCTTGCCGGAATGCACCAGCCCGCGCGTGCCCGTCACCGTGTCGTACAGCCACACCGCCGCGCAGTCCGCCACGTAGATGCCCAGGCAGCAGTCCGCCTTGCGCCCGCAGAACAGGCCGTCCACCCCCTCCACGGGGTACGAGCAGCCGATGTCTCCCACCAGTGCCACCTTGTTCCCGTGCACCTGCTGCGCGCGACGCAACATCTTGGGGTCGATGCCCACCTCCGCGAGCACCTTCTCATGCGTGGGCGTGAGCGCGGTGATGACCGCCGCGCGGTCCGTGGTGGTGGGCACGCCCGGCACGCGCGTGACAAAGCGCGCGAAGTTGCCGGGGATGGCGTTGAGCTTGGCGAGGTATTCCGGGCTGTACTGGCTCATGGCTGCAGGGTGTGCGTGCGGGTTAGTCCTGCGCCTTGGCGGCGCGGCGGGATATCACGCGGTGCGCGGCATCCATCTTCTCCGCGCGGTCCTCATGCGCCATCAGCTGGGAGAGCTCCTGCGCGATGTTGTTGCGCATCTGCGCCACCAGCTCGCGCCCGCGCTCCGTGATGCGCACCATGATCTTGCGGCGGTCTGCCGCCGCCGTGTAGCGCTTCAGGTGCCCCAGCGTCTGCAACTTGTCCACCATGCCGGTGGCCGCCGCCGTGGAGTGCCCCATCATGCGCGCGATGCTGCTCATGGACAGGCAGTCCTCCTCCGCCAGGTACGCCAGCAGGAAGAACTGCGGGTAGGAAACCTTGCCGCGCGTCAGCACCGGGGAGAGACTCAGGATGCAGCTGCGCTGGGAGAACAGCACGAAGTCCGCAAGGTTCTGCACCTCGTCGGTCGTGAGCTTGCTTTGGTTGGAAGTATCGTTTTTCATAAGTAGACCTTTCCGTTGCCGTGATAGTAAGGTTTTGCTGACCTTTTGCAAGCATAAAAATTCGGCGGCGGCGGCGGGAAAACACCCCCGAATTCATGCGGTCAGAGCATCTGGTGGGGATGGGCGGACGACACCACTATATCTTGTGGTTGCCTAAAAATGAAATTTCTTCAAAAAAGTTGAGGGTAGGGTGTGGTTTTTGGGATTATTCCCCCAGACCGGCCTGCAGGAGGGTGCGCAACTCGTCCGTCATGAGGCCGTCCTTCTCCAAGCGCTCCACATGGGCGCGGATGGCTTTCCATATGGGCAGGAACTGCAGGGCTAGCTCTTGGGAGGCCATGTAGTCCTGCATGGTGGGTTCCGGCAGGGCAGCCTGCGCATCCGCCAGGCGGCGCGCTTCCTGCGCAAGCTCGCGCAGCTTCGGCAGGGCGGCTTGCACGGACGCTGCATCCGTGCATCCCCGCAGGCACACTTCCGTGCGGGAAAGGAAGTCGGTGACGGCGTGCGCCAAATCGCGGTGGCTCTCCAGGCTGGCCGTCGGTGCTGCCGCATCCTGCGCGGTCACGGGGGCCGACAGCAGAATCAACAGGGGTAGCGTGGTGAGTAGGGCGCGCATATGGCGTGGAATCCTCAATGCGTGCGGTGATGGTCGCGGCGGGTGCCGTAGAGTTCGTTCTCGCGGCTGCGGTGGTGGTGGTGCTTGTTGTGGCCGGCAAGCTTGAGCTTGGTGCCGCAGGCAGGGCAGGTGAACTTCAAGGTGAAGAAGACGCGCAGGGCGGAGGAGATGCTGTAGCCCAGCAGGGGAATGCGGTAGGCATACTTGTTGCGCGGGTACTTGCGCAGGGAGAAGATGTGGATGTGGCACACCGTGCAGCGCGCGTGGAAGTTCATCAGTAAGTAGAACGCCAGTATTGCCAGGACAACGGCCATGCCGGTTCCCAGGCGCTCCGGGGGGAGCTGGTTGCCTTGGGTGACGACCTGCCAGAGCAGGGTGATGACAATGAGGGCCGCCGGTATCAGCATGATGGTGGCGAAGGCTCCCACGTACACAACAACGGGGTGGCCGCAGCGGATGGTGCTGAAGCGCATGCTCTTGCCGCGCTCCGCCTTGGCGGGGTCCAGGTTGGTGACGGGGTCCTTGGTTTGCTTGATATCCTTGAGGAACGCGGATTCCGTGGGCTGGTGGCGCACGAAGAAATCATCGTTCCCTTGCTGCGGCCGGGCACCGTAGACCGTGACGTTGGGGCGGATGCGTTCGGCGGCCAGCATCTCGCTCTCCTGCTCCGCCGTGTCGGGGAAGGTGGAGGTGGCTTGGGAGGCGGCGGTGCAAAGCTCCGCGAGGTGCGCCTCGTCCAGCAAGCTGTCGGGGATGTCGCCATGGAAAAAGGAGCGCGCCTGTTCCAGCTCCCGGTGCAGGTCTTGCGGGCTGATTTTCGCGAGCTGCCGGGCATCTGTGATACCGCAGAGGGTGAGGGCCTTCTGCTCCGCTTCCGGTAACGTTTTCAGGACTTCGTCGCTCATATGTACGGTGCGTTGGATGTTAGGTGAGTGCCGCCAGCATGGCTTCCAGCTGGGCTTTCTTGGCTTCCCAGTCGGCCAGGCGCGCGCGTTCCTGCTCCACCACGGCGGCGGGGGCGCGGTCCACGAACGAGGCATTGCCGAGCTTGGCGTTGCTCTTCTGTATTTCCTTGGTGATCTTTTCAATTTCCTTGCCGATGCGGGCGCGCTCCGCCTCCACGTCCACCAGCCCCTCCAGCGGCAGGAACAGCTCGCCGAACGGCGTGAGCGCCGTGGGCGTGCCCTTCGGCGCCTCGTACGCCGCGTCCGCCGTGGCGGATTGAGCCCCGGCCAGCAGTGCCAGGCGCGCGCACAGGTCGGCGTCCAGCGGCAGGGCCGCGGGCTTGATGACGAAGCGGACCTTCTTGTTGGTGGCGAGGTCGTACTCGGCCTTGAGGTTGCGGGCGCGGTTGGCGGTCTCGTAGAGTGCCGTTGCCATGGCGCAGGCCTTGGAGACGGCGGTGTCGTCCAGCCCGGAGAGCAGGGAGTCGGCGCAGGGCAGCTCGGTGCTCATGAGGGGCTTGCCGTCCTCGCGGGCGGCGAATCCCAGGCTGGCCCACAGCTCCTCCGTGATGTGGGGCATGATGGGTGCCAGCAGCGCCAGGTAGTGGCGCAGCACCGTGTCCATGGTGAACAGGGTGGCGTTCTTCACGGCGGGCTCGCCCTCGCGCAGGTCGTTCTTCACGGCCTCCAGGAACAGGGAGCAGTACTCGTTCCAGAAGAAGGAGTAGAGGGCCTGGGTGTAGGTGTTGAACTCGTACTTGGAGAGGGCGTCCGCCACCTCCGCGTGCAGGTTCTTGAGCTTGGAGAGGATATCGATGTGCACCGCGGTGAACTTGGGCGCGGGCTCCGTGGTGGCCTCTCCCTGCATCATGCGGAAGCGAGCGGCGTTGTACAGCTTGTTGGCGAAGTTCTTGCCTTCCTCAATCTGCTTCTCGTCGAACTTCACGTCCGTGCCGGTGGGCGCTATGCGCATCAGGCCGAAGCGCAGGCCGTCCGCACCGTACTTGGCGATGAGGTCCAGCGGGTCCGGGCTGTTGCCCAGGCTCTTGCTCATCTTGCGGCCCAGCAGGTCGCGCACGATGGAGGTGAAGAACACGTTGGAGAACGGCTTGCCGCCCGCAAAGCGGTAGCCTGCCATGATCATGCGCGCCACCCAGAAGAAGATGATGTCCGGCCCGGTCACCAGGTCCGTGGTGGGGTAGAACTTGGCCAGGCACTCCTTATCCATGGTGGCGAAGGGCCACAGCCAGCTGCTGAACCACGTGTCCAGCGCGTCCTCGTCCTGCACCCAGTTCTCCGCGTCGGCGGGAGGTTCCACGCCCACGTAGATGTCGCCCGCGGCGGCGTCCTCGTTGTCCAGCTTGGTGGCCTCCTGCAGCTGCTGCGCCTTGTCCTTGCGGTACCACACGGGAATGCGGTGGCCCCACCAGAGCTGGCGGCTGATGCACCAGTCCTGGATGCCCTCCAGCCAGTGGGCGTAGGTCTTGGCCCAGCGGGCGGGGCGGAAGGTGATGTCGCCGTTGGCAACGGCGTCCGCGGCCTCCTGCACGCAGGGATACTTCAGGAACCACTGCATGCTCAGTCGCGGCTCGATGGGCACGTCGGAACGCTGGCTCACGCCCACGTTGTTGTCGTAGTCTTCCACCTTTTCCAGCAGGCCCTTGGCCTTGATGAGCTCGATGGATTTCTCTCGCGCCACCTCGCGGTCCAGGCCGTGCAGCTCCGGGCATTCCGGGCAGTTGATGTGGGCGTCCGGCGTGAGCACGTCGATGATTTCCAGGTTGTTCTTCATGCCCACCTCGAAGTCCGTGCGGTCGTGCGCCGGCGTGATTTTCAGCGCGCCCGTGCCGAAGTCTATCTCCACGTGTTCGTCCGCGATGATGGGTATCTCACGCTCCACGAGCGGGCGGATGACCGTCTTGCCGATGAGGTGGGAGAAGCGCGGGTCCTTCGGGTTCACCGCCACCGCCACGTCCGCCATGATGGTTTCCGGGCGCGTGGTGGACACCAGCAGCTGGCCGGAGCCGTCCGCCAGCTTGTAGCGGATGGTGTAGAGCTTGCTGTGGGTGGGGGTCATGATGACCTCCTCGTCGGAGAGGGCGGTGAGCAGCACGGGGTCCCAGTTGACCATGCGGCGGCCGCGGTAGATGAGGCCCTGCTTGAAGAGTTCCGTGAAGGCGCGGGCCACCTCCGGGGCGAACACGTCGTCCATGGTGAAGCGCTCGCGCTCCCAGTCGCAGGAGCAGCCGAGCTTCTTGAGCTGCTTGATGATGATGCCGCCGTGCTTCTGCTTCCATTCCCACACCATCTTCACGAAATCCTCGCGGCCCACGTCGTAGCGGGTGCGGGGCGGGTTCTCCTTGGCCAGCTCCTTCTCCACGCGCGCCTGGGTGGCGATGCCTGCGTGGTCGGTGCCGGGCAGCCAGAGCACCTCCTTGCCCTCCTGCCGCGCGCGGCGTGCCAGGATGTCCTGGATGGTGTTGTTGAGCACGTGCCCCATGTGGAGCACGCCTGTCACGTTGGGCGGGGGTATGACAATGCTGTAGGCCGGCTTGGGAGAATGCGGGTCTGCATGGAAGCAACCCTCGCTCATCCAGCGGGTCTGCCACTTTTCCTCAACCTCTGCGGGTTCGTACGCCTTTGGCAAATCTGTCATATCGCGGATATTGTATCACCCGCGCGTGGGAGAGTCAACCATAAACCGCCGTTTCAATCAGGGAGGGAGTAAAATCACGCCAGCTCGCCGCGGGCGCGCAGATCGGCGTTGATGGCCTCCAGGATGTCCTGCTCCGGGCGGAAGTTGGCGTCATGGTGGGAGGAGCGGATGAGCGGGCCGCTGGCCACGTGGAGGAAGCCCTTGGAGAGCGCCAGCTCCCGCAACTCGTCGAACACCTCCGGGCGGATGTATTCCATCACGGGCAGGTGGCGCGGGGACGGCCGCAGGTACTGCCCCATGGTGAGCACGGTGACGCCGTGCTCGCGGAGGTCGTCCATGGTGCGGGCGATTTCCTCGCGAGTCTCGCCGAGGCCGAGCATGATGCCGCTCTTGGTGACCACCATGCCGGGGGCCATCTCCGCGGCGCGCTGCAGCACGTGGAGCGACTGGCGGTACTTGGCGCGGAAACGCACGATGGGCGACAGGCGCTCCACGGTTTCCAAATTGTGGTTGAAGATGTGCGGGCGGGCGTCCATCACGGCGGCGAGGGCATCCTCGTTGCCGTTGAAGTCGGAGGTGAGCACCTCGATCACCGTGGAGGGGCTGGCCCGGCGGATGGCGCGGATGGCGGCGGCGATGTGCGCGGCGGCGCCGTCCTTGAGGTCGTCTCGCGTGACCATGGTGACGACGGTGTGGTTGAGCTTCATGTGGGCCACGGCCTCGGCGACCTTGCGGGGCTCCTCGGGGTCCAGGGGCTTGGGCTTGGCGGTTCGTGTGGCGCAGAAGCCGCAGGCGCGGGTGCAGACCTCGCCGCAGAGCATGAAGGTGGCGGTGCCGTGGCTCCAGCATTCACCGCGGTTGGGGCACATGGCCTCCTGGCACACGGTCACCAGCTCGTTGTCTTTTATGAGGTGGGAAACCTCTGTGAAGGCGCGCCCCTTGGGCATCTTCACCTTCAGCCACGCCGGCTTGCGCGTCATCTCCTCGCTCATATCAATAGTCGCGGTTGAGCAGGTAGTCGTTGATGGCCAGCAGCACCTCCCGCCGCTTCGGGGAGAACACCTCCAGCGCCGCGCGGGCGGATGCCGTCAGGTCGCGCGCCTCGCGGCGCGCCTGCTCCATGCCCACCAGGGCGGGGTAGGTGGCCTTGTGCTCCGCGGCGTCCTTGCCGATGCTCTTGCCCAGCACCTCCGGGGAGGAGGTGATGTCCAGGATGTCGTCGATGATCTGGAACGCCAGCCCCAAATCGCGGCCGTAGGCGGTGAGGGCGTCCAGCTGCTCCTGTGTGCAGCCTGCCACCATGCCGCCGAGGCGGGTGGAGGCCATGATGAGCGCGGAGGTCTTGCCGTTGTGGATGGCGCGCAGCTCGTCCACGGAAAGCGCGCGGCCCTCGCCCTCCAAATCCAGCACCTGGCCGCCCACCAGGTTCAGGCTGCCCGTGCGGTACGCGAACTCCGCCACGTAGTCCCCCACGGTGTAGCGCTCGTTGGACGGCACGCGCGACAGGATGGCGAAGGCCTCCGTGAGCAGCGCATCGCCCGCCAGCACGGCGATTCCCTCGCCGAACACCTTGTGGTTGGTGGGGCGCCCGCGGCGCATGTCGTCGTTGTCCATGCACGGCAGGTCGTCGTGGATGAGCGTGTAGGTGTGCAGGGTTTCCAGCGCGCAGGCGGCGTTCAGGGCGTCGTCCTCATCACCGCCGCATGCCTTGGCGGATTCCAGGCAGAGCAGGGGGCGGATGCGCTTGCCACCGGCGAAGATGCTGTAGCGCATCGCCTTGTGGAGCGTGGCGGGCTGCACGTCCTCCGCGGGCAGCAGCTCGTTGAGCCGCGCTTCAACGCGCGCGGCGGTTTCCTTGATGAGGTCGGCTATCGCGTTCATGTCAGTTTCCTTTCACAAGAAGTTCTGCTATCTGCACGGCGTTCAGGGCCGCGCCCTTGCGCACCTGGTCGCCCACCACCCAGAGGCTCAGGGCGTTGTCGATGGCGCTGTCCAGGCGGATGCGGCCCACCAGGCAGTCGTCGCCGTTGGTGGAATCCAGCGGCGTGGGCCACACGTTGGCGGCGGGGTCGTCCACCAGGCGCACGCCGGGACGTCCCTCGTAGCAGGCCTGCGCGCCCGCCACGTCCACGGGCTTCTCGAACTGCGCCACGCAGGAGATGGAGTGGCTGCGGTACACCGGCACGCGAACGCAGGTGCACGACACCTTCAGCTCCGGCAGGGAAAGGATCTTGCGGCCCTCGTTGAGCATCTTGAGCTCTTCCTTGGTGTAGCCGTTGTCCGCGAACTTGTCGATCTGCGGCAGCACGTTGAAGGCGATTTGGCGGGGGTAGGTGGAGATTTCCACGGGGCATCCGTTCACGATGGCGCGCACCTGGTTCTCCAACTCCGCGATGCCGTGTTGGCCGCTGCCGGACACCGCCTGGTAGCTGCTGGCGATGATGGTCTTCAGCCCGTAGCGCACGTGCAGCGGGTACAGGGCCATGAGGGTGACGATGGTGGTGCAGTTGGGGTTGGCGATGATGTTGCGCGGGTGGTTGAAGGCGGCCTCGCCGTTGATTTCCGGCACCACCAGCGGCACGTCCGCCTCTTGGCGGAACGCGGACGAGTTGTCCACCACCACTGTGCCCGCCGCGGCGGCGATGGGCGCGAACTCGCGCGAGATGTCGCCCCCGGCGGAGAAGAGCGCCAGGTCCACATCGTGGAAGGATTCGGGGGTCAGCTCCTCCACGGTGAGCATTTCACCGCGGAAGGCCACCTGCTTTCCGGCGGAACGATGGGATGCCAGCAGCTTCAGGGAAGCCAGCGGGAAGTTGCGGCTTTCCAGACAGGACAGGATCTCAACGCCCACCGCTCCGGTGGCGCCCACTATCGCGACTCTCGGGTTCTTCATCATGCGTTTCTTTCTAGCGTTTTGCGGCCACACGCGCCGCAAGCGCGTGTGAGTATACACATCCCCGCGCCTTTTTCAAGCGGAATGTGGTGTCAGTCAACATGAATCAGCCCTGATGCCTCCGGGCCGCCCTGCTGCGCGGCCAGGCGGAGCCAGCTGTTCATGAGGGTGGTGTTCTTGGGCACGCCGATGCCCTTGGCATAGCAGTAGCCCATGAGCAGGCAGGCCTCTGCATCCCCGTTCATGGCGGCGAAGCGCAGGTAGCGCTGCGCCTCAGATTGCGGGATGGCGCCGCCCTTGTTGAGCAGCAGCAGCTTGCCGAGGATGTTCTGCGGGCCGTCGAAACCCGCCTCCGCGAGCGGGCGCAGCCAGCGGGCGGCGTCGGCCTCGCGGTGTTCCTGCAGGCCGGCCTTGGCGAGCTCCAGGCATGCCACCGCGCTGCCTTGGTTGGCGGCGGCCTCGTACCACTTGCGGGATTCGGCGGGTGATTTCTCCACGCCGCGCCCCACCGCGTAGCACCAGCCCAGCAGGGATTGCGCCTTGGCGTGCCCGCGCAGGGACGCCGCCGTGAGCCAGAGCGCGCCCTGGTGCGGGTTGGCGGAAAGCCCCTTTTCACCGCCCAGCAGGCGGCGTCCATACTCGTATTGGGCGGCGGCGTTGCCCTCTGCCGCGGCATCGGCCAGTTGCTCGTTGTGGTGGCAGGCGGCGAGCGCCAGGGCAACAAGGATGGCGGCGGCGCGTTTCATGGCTGGGTGAAATAGCGGCGCTGCTTGTCGGAGATGGGCATGCCCAGCAGCTCCATGGCGGCCAGCATGTCCTCCCACACCGCGCGGCGTGAGGAAAGCGCCTCGTTGCGCAGCAGGTAGCTGGGGTGGTAGGTCACGCGCACGGGAACGCCCTGGCACTCGTGCCACTTGCCGCGCAGGGCTCCCACAGAGGCACCCTGCAGCCCCAGCAAGCCGTTGCCCGCCGTGCCGCCCAGGCACACGATGCACTGCGGGCCGATGGCGCGTATCTCCGCCAGCACAATCTTCACGCATGCTGCAATCTCCTGCGGCGTGGGCGCGCGGTTGGCCATGCCCTGGTTGTCCCCCATGGAGGGACGCCACTTGCAGATGTTGGAAATGTACACGTCCTCCCGCTTCAACCCCATGGCCTGGAGCACCTGGTTGAGCTTCTGCCCGGCGCGCCCCACAAAGGGTTCGCCCAGGCGCTCCTCGTCGTAGCCGGGAGCCTCGCCCACCAGCATGAGCCGCGCATGCGGGTCGCCCACGGCAAACACCATCTTCTCGCGCAGCGTGCCGAGCGCACGCGTGGGCTTCCAATCCGCCGCGCGCTCCCGCAGGTACGCCAGCTTCTCCTCCACGCTCATGGCGGTGCCACTAGGCGTGGCTTCCTTCGGCGCGGCCTGCCGCGGGTGCAGCATCCAGTCCCGCAGGATGGCCCGCGCGCCCTCGTCCACCACGGCGCGCGTCTGTCCCTGCGCCTGCAAATGCGCGAGGCTCTCCACAGTCAACTCCCGAATGGTGGCCATGCAACAAGCATACCACACGGTATGCGGTGATGAAAGGTTAAATCCCCACCCGGCTTTCCGCCGGATGGGGATTTGAAATCCGCGGCACCGCCGCCTAATTTACAAAATCGTAAATTGTAAATTAGAAGTTGTACCTATATCCGGCTGTTCCGTTGACCTCGGTGTACTTGTCGCGGAGTTCCGCGGTGACATCGAAGAAGAAGGAACCGCCGTCCTCTGCCACCGGCACCACGATGCCCGCGCCGAGCTCCAGGCCGAAGCAGCCCATCTCTGCGCTGCGCACGTCCTGCACGCGGCGCACGTCCATGAAGGAGCTGTGCATGGCGGTGTCGCGGTCCCCGGCGTCGAACTTGAACAGCACGCGGCCCTCGAAGATGGAGGAGCGGTTGTACACGCTCGTGCCCACGATGCTCTGCAGGCGCGCGCCCACGGCGATGGAGACCACATCCGATGCGGCGTCACCGCCGCGCAGGGCGGCATCCGTGTCGCCCGTCTCGGTGAAGCCGTCCAGCGAGCTGTGGCGGTAGCTCACGTTGAACACGGGCTGCAGGCAGGTGCTGGCGCTCTCGTTGAGGGCGATGGCGTAGCCGGCCTCGTACATCACGCCGTAGGCCGTGCCGTCAGAGCTGGACTCCGTGGCGTAGCTTCCCGTGCCGTAGTCCACCGTGCGCTTCAGGTTGGTGTCCGCCATGCCGACGGTGGCCACAAGCGTGTGGGTCCACGAGCCGCGGGCGTAGCGCCCGAACACGGAGACGTACATGCGGTCCAGGTCGCCCTCCGCGTTGTCATCACCCAGGGCGGTGAAGTCGCCGTTCATGGCGGTGACGGCCAGACCCATGGTGAGGCGGTTGGTGCAGTCCACATCCACGCCGAAGGTGCCGCCCCAGCTGGAGAGCTTGTACCCGGCGAGGGTGCCGTCGTTGTTGAACTTGGAGTAGTCGCCCTCGGCGTTGATCCAGGCGTTGACGAAGGGCATGTCCTCGTTCACCACGCACTCGCCCACGCCCATGGAGGTGGTGCGGTTGCGGATGGCGCGCAGCTGGCGGTCCACGTCATGGCTCCAGGCGGTGCCCATGGCGGCGTGCGAGGTGCCGCTCATGGCGGCCAGCACGCTGTCCACCTTCTCCGCGGGGATGGTGCCGTACTCCAGCGAGGTCATGACGGCCGCGAGGTCGCCGTTCGGGTTGGAGATTTGCGGGTTGAGCTCCACGAACGCGTTGTCCAGCATGCCCGCCCCGGAGATTCCCGCGGGGGTGTGGGCGCCGCTGATGGTGGTGTAGAAGTCGTCGCGCATGTCCACGGTGAGGTTGCCGTGCTCAATGCGGGCGTTCTTGTAGTACTTGTTGTACAGGTAGCCGTCCAGCACCACGCTCTCGGTGTCGGTGTTGTCCGCGCCCACGCGGGCCAGCACCAGGTCCTGCGTGTAGTCGTCGTTCCACACCGCCATGGCGATGCCCGTGTCCTTGATCCTGTCCTGGCTGACCACCACGGTGGTCTCGTCGCCCACGGCGAAGTCATCTGCCGCCAGGATAATCGGGATGCGCTGGGAGCGTATGGTGGCTGCGCTGTCCACGGCGGACATGCCGAAGGAGATGCTGCCGGCCGCCATGCGGGAGGCGTTCTCCAGGATGAGCGTGCTGCCGATGCTGCTGGCGGTGGTGTCGTTCAGGACGATGTCCAGGTCGTCGGCGTCCACGCCGTCAATGGCGGTGTTGCCGGTGTACAGGAGCTTGGCGGTGCCGTCGCCGTGGAGGGTGAGGCCCTCGCCCGCGTAGAGCGTGGCGTTGGCATCCTGGACCACGCTGATGTGCGCCCCGTCATACCCGCCGGAGTAGCGGCCGCCGTTGCCGTAGATGGTCACGTTGCCGCCCACGGTGGAATCGCTGTCGCCGTTGAGCTGTTCGGCGGCAATCGAGGCTTCGCCCTCCGTGTAGAGGCTGCCGCCCTCGGTCATGTCAACCACGCCGGTGAAGTAGGAACCGCCGTCGGCCACGTTGAGCGCGCCGCCCTTGATGGTGGTGTGCTCGGCATCCACAAACGCGTTCGCCTGCACGTTCAGCTCGCCGGTAACCTGGACCTCGGGCGCGGAGACCATCGTCTCTGTGCTGCCGTCGCCCACGTTGAGAGAGGCATTGCCGTCCACCTCCAGCGACTGCGAGAGCAGGAGGTTCTGGTCGCCGTAGATGGTGTCGTGCGTGCCCGCGGACACCGTCAGGCGGCGGGTCTGCACGAGCTGGTCAAGCAGGATGGACTGCTCGCCGCCGTTGAACTGCACCCAGCTGGTCTCGTCCGGCACCATGCCGCCGGACCAGTTGGCGGCGTCGCTCCAGTTCTCGTTCACGCCCACCCAGACGTAGTTGCTCTCCTGGTTGCGGGCGATGAGGATGATGTCCTTGGTGACGCTGTCCTGGGCGATGTGGTAGCCGAGGTCGTGCGTGTCGGTGATGTACTTGGCGCCGTTGATGGTGAGGTTCGCGGCACCCGTGTGCACGGTGTCAAGGTCCGCCAGGGTGATGATCTGCCCGGCGCTCACGTTCAGGGCCTCGATGAGCGCCTTGTCCACCACAAAGGCCGTGGTGGACTCGGAGAGGCCGCCCGCGGTGAGGTAGTGGTCCGTCTTGCTCACGCGGTCCAGCGTGATGGTGCCCGCATCCAGCGTGCCGCTGGCGGTGAGGGTTCCGGCGGTGGTGAGCTCAAGCGTTCCGGCGGTGACGTTGCCGATGGTGGCCGCACCGCCCACGGTGAGGGCCCCGGCCACGTTGAGCGAGCCGCCGTTGCCGCCGGTGGTGGAGGCGAGCGCCAGGTCGTTGGCAACCGTCAGGGTCTCGCCGGAGCCCATGTCCAGCGCGGCGATGCTGCCGCCGGTGGCGGAGACGGCCGCGCCGTCCAGCTCAACGGCGCCCTTGGCGTCCACGGTGCCCAGGCTCACGCCGTTGCCGGCAATCACGCGGCCCGAGTTGGTCACGGCCAGCGTGCCGGAGTTGGAGATGTGCGCGCCGGACTTCACGTCCAGCACGCCGGAAACCGACATGGTGGAGCCGGAGGCGATGCCCACGGTGCCGTCCTCCACGGCCAGCGTGCCCGTGCCGCCCACGGAGGCGGTCTGCAGCGTGGCACCGCCCTTCACTGTGCCCGTGCCGGAAACGGTGATGCCGTTGGCCACCACCACCTTGGAGCTGGAGATGGAGGATCCATTGGTCATGGTGACGCTGCCCAGGTTCACGGCCTCGCCCGTGAGGGTGAGCGCGCCGCCCAGCTGGGTGTTGGCAAGCCCGGAGGCGTTGCCGAGGCTGAGCGTGCCGCCGTTGAGCGCGAGCGTGCCGATGCCCTCCACGCTGCCGATGGCGGATGCACCGCCCACGGTGAGCTTGGAGGCCCCCGTCACCTTGCCGGTGGCGTTCAGCGAGCCGAACACGTTCTCCGAGCCGCTGGCCAGCGTCACGTTGCCGCCCGCCACCACGCTGCCGCCGTTGGCCACGGCGCTCTTGATGGCGAGGCTGCCGACCGTGGTGAACGTGCCCTCGCTGGAGAAGGCGTTCACGGTGACGTCACCGCTGCTGATGGTGAGCTTGCTTGCGGTTCCGGCGATGTAGACGTTCTTGAGCTCGCCCGCCACCTTGTCGAAGGTGGCCACGCCGGAATCCGTGACGCTGATGCCGTTGGTGATGTTGAGGTTCTGGCCGCCGGTGAAGGTGTAGGTGGCACCGGAGACGTTGATGGTGGTCACGTTGATGGCGGTGGT
>JAUNNT010000088.1 GCA_030531305.1 Akkermansia sp. | reverse complement strand
GCGTCGGATGGGCTTTTTTTTCTCGCCATACGGCGGGCGGGTGGTAGAATGGCGAGCAATACAGAAATGCCATGAAAAGCCAATCGTACATGTATACAATCTTAGCCGGGGCGGCGGTGCTGCTGGGCAGCTGCTCGCCGGAGCCGTACCCGATACCTTTCCATGGCTTGCCGTCTGATGGACCTTTTTTCTCGCCATGCGGCGGGGCGGGTGGTAGAATGGCGGGCGATAGAGAGATGCCATGAAACGCCAATCGTACATGTACACAATCATAGCCGGGGCGGCGGTGCTGCTGGGCAGCTGCACGCCGGAGCCGTACCCGGTGCATTTCCTGACGGAGGCTGATTCCGCGGAGGCGGGGATGCGCTTCTCCATTCCGTACAACGGGCACTACTACAGCCGCATGCCCGTGCTCACCCTGAAAAACTTTGAGAAGTTCAGCTCGTTCATGGATATGCAGGACGGCTCGTACGGCGTGCGCCTGTACACCAAGCCGGAGTTCCGCAACCGCCTGGCCGCCATCACCATGCAAAACCGCGGCAAGCGCATGCTCCCCGTGCTCAACGGGCTGGCCTTCACCCCCATGTTGGTGGATGTGGTCAACGACGGCCAAATCGTCATCTGGGGCGGCCTGAACGGCTGGGACCTCAAGAAGCTCGGCGAGAACCTGGACCCCGTGAACCCTGAGGTGGAGAAGAAGCGCTACCTGGACGAGAACCCGCGCCCCATCCCCAAGAACGGGCGCGACCCGCGCCAGCTCGCCCCCGGCGGAGCCCGCCACTAAGCCGCCAGCTCCATTGTCTGTTCCGTGATGACTCCCCTTCTCCGCCACGCCCTGCCGCTGCTCTGCGCATGCCTGTGCGCGGCGTGGGGTGCGCAGGACCCGGTGTTCCGCCCGCCCACGGACAACCACGCGCTCTTCGAGGGGCGGATGGATGATTTCTACATGTACTGCGACCGCACGTTCGAGGGAGAGGTCACCAAGCCGTGGGAGGCGGGCTCATACGGCATGGTGCGCAACCCGTTTCGCGCGGGCGACGGCAACGTGATGTTCAGCCGCCTGCACGAGGGCATCGACATCAAGCCCGTGCGGCGCGACGCGGCGGGCGAGCCGCTGGACGAGGTGCGCCCGATGGCCCCCGGCCGCGTGGTGCATGCCAGCGCCGTGCCGCGCAACAGCAACTACGGCAACTACGTGGTGGTGGCGCACAACACACCCGACGGCACCATCTACACCCTCTACGCCCACCTGTCAAAGGTGTGCTGCAGCGTGGGGCAGCAGGTGGGCACCGGCAACGTGCTGGGCATCATGGGCCACACGGGCGCCGGGCTCAACCGCGAGCGCTCCCACGTGCACGTGGAGGTGTGCCTGCTGCTCAACACCGCGTACGACCAGCTGGGCGACCCGCTCAACAAGCACGGCATCTACAACGGCATGAACCTGGCGGGCATGAACGCGGCGGATTTCCTGCTGGCGTGCAAGGACGGGGCTCCCATCTCCATCAAGACGTACCTGGCCTCCCTGCCGGAGCACTACCGCGTGCGCGTGCCCTGCGTGGGCACCATGGACCTGCTGCGCCGCCACCCCTTCCTGTACAAGGGTGACTGGAACACGCGCCCGCGCTCGCTGGAGATAGCCTTCACCGCAGAGGGCGTGCCGCTGGCCGTCTACCCCGGCACAGAGCCCGCATCCTCACCCGTCCTCGTCTCCTGCAAGCCCATGCCCACCGTGCAGCAGAACTGCACCGTCAACCGCGTCAAAAACAGCTCCCAGGACGCCGCGCTCACCGTCTCCGGCATCAAGTACATCAACAACATGCTCTTCATCCCCGGCGTGACGGCGGCCCCCGCGCCCCCGCCCGCACCGCAGGCCGCGCCGGCGCGCACCCCCGCACGCAAGGCTCCCGCCAAACCCGCACGCAAACGCCGCAAATGAAAATGCGCTCCCTCCAGCTGGCCGTGATGCTGCTTCCTCTCGCCGCAAGCGCGCAGGACGAATCGGCACGCGCCGCCTACACGCTGGGCCACCGCCTGGCGGAGGAGGGGCATTACGCGCAGGCGGCGGCGGAACTGCGCAAGGTGCCGCAGGGGGACGAGCTGCACCCGTACGCCGCGCGCGCGCTGCTGTACAGCGCATGGCATTCCGGGCTGGCGCAGCTGTTTGTGGAGACGGCGGAATCCCTGCTGGACTGCCCTGATGCGGAAGTGGCGAAGCTGGCCGCGGCATCGCTGGCGGAATACCAGCTCTGCGTGCTGGAGCAGGCGGATTCCACCGGCATGGCCGCCCTCCACAAAATCGCCGCCAAGGATGCCTCCCTGCAACACACCATCGCGTTGCTGGAGGCGCAACAGATGCTGCTGCGCGGCCAGCTGGACGCCGCGGACGCCGCATGCCGGCAAATCGACGCCAACCGCGACTTCCCGCAGGAAGTGCGCCACCGCGCCCGCCTCATTCTGGCGGATGTGCTTTACGCCCGTGAGGAACAGGCCAAAACGGCCGATGCGGCGGAGCAGCCCGCCGAGAAGCCGCAGGCCAAACCCGCCGCAGCTGCCGCCATCGACGATGACGAGGACGCACCCGCCGCGGACGAGCCGGAAACCCTGCAAACGCTGGAAGGCAAGGGCGAGGAAACCCTGCTCACCTTCATCGCCGCCAACCCGGATTCCCCGCTGCTGGGCGAGGCCTTCCGCCGCCTCAAGGCGCACCAAGCCTTCCAAACCAGCGAGTACGCCCGCTCACGGCTCAACGACTGGATTAACGACCCCGAGCGCCACCCGCGCCGCGCCACGCTCTCCCTGCTGGTGCTCCAGCACCTCCTGAACCGCGACGACACGCCGGACGCCCCGCTGGACACCACCTGCGCGGACACCGCCGCCACCGCCTACCCGCAGGAACCCGCCACAGGCATCATCCTGCTGGAGCAAATCCGCAGCCTCTACCTGCGCGGTCGCGTGGACGAGGCGCGCCGCCTGCTGCCCGCCCTGCCCTCCACCCTGCCCGGAGCGCGCGCCAACGCGTACGCCGCCCTGTGGCGCGCCATGCTGGCGGAGGACAACGCCGACGAGGCTTGGCGGAAGCTGCTGGAGGAAACCGCATCCACCGGCGGCAGCCTGCCGCAACTCGTGCGCCGCAACGCCTACATCCACACGCTGGAGCACGACGCCAACGCCCAGCCGGACCCCGCCGCGCCTCCCGTGGAGCAGGCCCGCATGCACCTTCTCTCCGCGCAGAGGATGCTCTGCTCACCCTTGTCCTCCGACCCCGCACGCGCCGAGCGCGAGCTTCGCGCCCTGCTGGATTCTCCCCAGGTGGACGCCCAGACCGCGTTCCGTGCACGGCTCCTGCTCTGCGAGGTGGGCACCCTGCGTGGCCAAGGAGAAGAAGCCCTGCGCCAGGTGCAAGCCTTGCGCGAAGAGGCTTCCACCATGCCCGCCGAGCTGCGCCTGGATTACTACCGCACGCTGGAGCAGGCCTACCGCGCCGCCAAGTCCCGCAAGGAAGCCCCGGAATGCATCATCGCGGAACTGCGGGATGCCCTCGACAAGGAGGACATGCCCGCCGAGCTGGCCGACCCGCTGCGCCTGCACCTGGCATCCCTCATGACCGTCTCCCGCCATCACCGCGAGGAGGCCATGGCGCTGCTGCGCCGCATCATTGCGGACCACCCGCGCGGCGACCACGAGCCGCTGGCGCTCATGCTGCTGGCGGAATGCACCGCGCAGGGACACGCGTCCTCCGCCCTGCGCGACGCCATCGCGCTGCACGAGCGCGCCGCCGCCCACGCCGACAAGGCCACGGCGCAGCACGCGCGCATCCGCCGCGCCTCCTACCTCGTGCGCCTCGGTGATTTGCAGGAGGCCGCGGACGACATGCGCCGCATCCTGAACGAGGAATCGCCCGCGCCCAGGGAGGATGCCCTTGCGCGCATGGTGCTGGCCAACGCCCTGTCCACCGGGGACGACACGGCGCGCGCGGAAGCGCTATCCTGCATACAGGAGCTGGTGGACGGCAGGCTTTCCGAATTGCCGCGGGACTGGCAGTTCATGGTGCTGCTGGCGCACGGCATGCGCTGCTCGCGGATGGGGGAGGCCCAACCCGCCACCGCCGCCTTCAAGCGCATCATCGCCATGAACCCCGCCCTCCACACCCGCAAGGCGGACGACGAGGAGTGGCTCTACCTCTACCGCGCCGCCACCGGGGCCATCCTCCTGATGCTGGAAGACGGCTCGTACGACGAGGCGCTGGAGCTCACCGAGCGCGTGGCCAAGTGGAACGCCGGCCACGCCACCCCCAAATGGGCCCGCGCCTTCATGCAGTGGGCCGACGAAATCCGCCAGGAACACATCCATGCCTCCCGGAAGGGAGGCAAATAATTGACAATTGACGATTGACAATTGACAATTTGATGAGAATAGCGCACAATGCGGGTGGAGATGCGCCCGCGGGTGAAGCTCCGCAACTGAAACAATCGACATGAAGACTCTCAAGAGATTCGTACTGGTGGGAGCCCCCGCCTCCGGCAAGGGCACCCAGTCGTCCTTCCTTTCGGAAACCTACGGGCTGAAGCCGCTGAGCACGGGCGCCCTGCTGCGCGCGGAGATTGCCGCGGGCTCCCAGCTGGGCATGGAGGCCAAGGACGCCGCCATGTTCGTGCCGGACGAGGTGGTGAACGGCATCGTGGCCAAGTGGCTCGGCGAGAACAAGGACTGCGGCTGCCTGCTGGACGGCTACCCCCGCACCGTGGCCCAGGCGGAGACGCTGGACACCAACCTCACCCAGCTGGGCATGGAGGTGGACATCGTCATCTACCTGAACGTGGCGCTGGAGCTCATCCAGGCGCGCATGCTCAAGCGCAAGGCCTGCCCGAAGTGCGGCGAAACCACCCGCAACGGCGAGGAAACCTGCCCCAAGTGCGGCACCCCCATGATTGTGCGCACGGACGACAACCCGGAAGCCTTCGCCAAGCGCTGGAAGGACTACGAGAGCCTGACGCAGCCGGTCATCGAGCACTACCGCGCCCAGGGCAAGGTGGTGCAGATCGATGTGGTGGAGGAGGGCGAGCCGGAGGACGTCTCCGCCCGCATCGCCGCCGCCGTGCGCGCCTACTGCGAGAAGTAATTTCCCTTCCCCGCAACGGATTTTCGCCGGGGCACCCGCCATCGGGTGCCCCGGCCTTTTTTTGACATGCATGCACGCGCGCGGAGAAAACCGCTTGACTACGCGCACGGCGGAAGTAAAATTGCATCGTTATGAAGAAACAAGCACTTCTGATACTTGCCGCGTCCCTTGTGCTGCCGCTCACGCAGTGCACGGACAAGAACGCCACCGCATCCAACACGGACGCCACCGCATCCATGGTGCAGCAGCGCACCGCCGCCTACGCCACACTCGCCGCCATTCCCGCGGACGTGGAGGCCGTCATCTCCATCAACCACGTCGGCCAGATTATCCAGGGCCTTGCCGCCAACGGCATCATCCCCGCCGAACAGGTAACCGCGGACATGACCATGTGGGACGGCGGGGCCGTTGCCTTCAGCACCAAGGCCATGGGCACGCTGGAGAAGCTGCTGCCCGTGCTCAAGCAGGTCAAGGTGAACGCCGCCCCCTGCTGCGCAGAGCCGGAGCTTAGCGAGGAAGACGTGCAGGCCATTGCAAAAGCCATCGACACCTGCGGCCCCATCGGCCCGGTCTACGCCACCATCGCCGTGAACCCCGGCGCGGAGGCCAAGCTCGCGGAGATGTACAACAAGTGCATGGAAAACCTGGTGCAGAAGAAGGACGTGTACGCCGAGTACAACGGCTACAAGGGCATCCACAAGAACCTGGTGGACGAGAAGCACCTGGCGCAGCTGCCCGCGCCCATTGCAGAGGCCCTCAAGAAGCACAGCTTCTACGCCGTCTCCAAGCTGGTGGGCAACACCATCCAGATTGTGGTGTGCGAGGACGTGGCCGACATCCGCCACGCCGCCACGCCGGAGGAATCCGTGCTGGCCACCGACAAGCTGAAGGCCGGTGACGCCCACCTGGGCGGCAGCAGCTACGTGATTGCCTACGGCAGCCAGAAGCTGGCCGACCTCTCCAACAAGATGAACTCCATCAGCGAGCAGCTGGACTCCCTCACGCCCATACTGGACTCCCTGGGCGACGCCCCGGAGGCCGCGCAGGTGAAGGAGGGCATGGGCAAGGTGCTGACCGAGCTCAAGAAGCTGGACAACACCGCCCCCGTGCAGCATGCGGACTTCATGCAGATTTGGAGCGACGGCACCATCCACATGGAGGCGCGCGGAGACGCCAGGGGCTACACCTTCCAGCCCGCCAAGCTGGTGGGCGCGCAGCATGCCGCCAATGCCGCCGTGTACATGGAATGGACCCCCGGCACCCGCGGCACCGACTTCTCCATGGCCAAGCTCTGGGAGGGCGTGGAGCAGACCGTGCCCGCCATCGCCAAGGCCGTCGGCGCGGAGTGTGAATCCTACTTCGCCGAATACAACAAGGCCAAGCAGGCTATCCAAGGTGTGGGTAATGCACTCGACACCATCGGCAGCGGCATGGGAGGCTCCACCTTCTTCCTGGTGGACGGCAACGGCAGCATGCCCTCCGACAAGCCGGAAGGCATGGCCATTCCTCGCGTGCTCTACGCCTCCGGCGTCACCAACCGCCCGGCCTTCGCGCAGGGCTGGGCACAGTTCAAGGACGCCGTGGCGCAGGGGCTGACCGCCTACGGCCAGGATCCCGCCATCGTGAACATGCTTCCCACCCAGGAGGTGCAGGAGGGCAACGCCACCGTCACCAGCCTGGTCACCCCGCTCAACGGGCCGGACTTTGCGGCCAACGTGGCCATCAGCGACCAGATAATCGCCGTCGGCACCTCGCCCAAGCAGACCGCCGTGGTGGCCAACTCCGACACGGCCTCCGCGGAAACCTTTGCCGGTGTGAAGTTCAACGTGAACATGGACGCCCTCTCCAAGCTCGACGCGGAAATTGCCGAGCTCACCGCAACGCCGGAAGTGCAGCAGCACACCCAGAAGGCCGCGCAGTACATCAAGAGCGTCAGCGGCTCCATCACCGTGGAAGGCGGCGAGTGCATCATCAAGATCGACACCGTCTTCAAGTAAAGCCCCGTCTGAAAAACAATTCAACGCGGCAAGCCTCAACGGGCATGCCGCGGTTTCGTTTTCAGAAGTTGGTGATGGT